>JAUVKS010000090.1 GCA_030596145.1 Pseudomonadota bacterium
CTGATGCCAGGACTGGAAGAACTGGTCATGGCACGCGCGCCCGCCATGGACGCGCCAATGACCATGTTAATTGCGGCCAGTTCACTCTCTGCCTGGATGAATGTCCCGTCCTCCAAGCCGTCCATGGCACTGGACATATACTCCGGCAACTCGTTTTGTGGAGTGATGGGATAGCCCGCGTAAAACCGGCACCCGGCACGTATGGCCGCTTCCGCGATCACATGACTTCCCCTCATCAATAGTTTTTTACTCACGATAAACCTCTATTACAACATCAGGACAAATAATTGCGCACATGGCACAGCCTGTACACCCAGAATTTTTTTTCTTGTCGTTTGTCTCTATAAACTCGGCAGGATAATAGCCCTTTTGATTCAACTCATCAGAAACGGTAATTACCTCATTTGGGCAAACTGAGATGCACAGATAACAGCCCTTGCATAACTCACTGTCAATTATTATTTTACCTTTTTTCGCCTTTTTAACCATGATGATTCCTGTCTGTTTTTACGATTAAACCTGATCCTGATATTCGGAGATGCGAGGATACCTTTGACAAAGTTTTTTAAGCTATGTAGACTAATGCTTCGATTCCAGTTTTGTCAAGCTTTTTGAGCAGATCTGATGCAAAAATTAAGAATTAATGGTATATAGTTCACAGACAAATAGACCAAAGATCCGTTCTCTTCACACTTGAAAAAAACTTAAAGGAGTGTGTGTATGAAAACAATGATCATCACAAAAAATGACGTTGCAAAAGTGTTAACTCCTTCAGTTGCCAATAAAACCATTGAAAAGGCGTTCAAGGCATACGGCTCAGGCCAGGTTGACATGCCGGCAAAAAGTTATCTCTACTTTGAAAGAGGGGATTTACGCGCCATGCCAGCTTATATTCATGGCCAGGGCTTTGATATTGCCGGAATCAAAAGTGTAAACGTACACCCCGCAAACACCAAATACAACCTCCCTACCGTAATGGCTGTTATTATCCTTACCGATCCCAAGACTGGCTTTCCATTGGCACTATTAGATGGTACGTATTTAACCAGTATGCGCACTGGAGCCGCAGGAGCATTGGCGGCAAAGTTATTAAGCAGAAAGAATGCAAAAACTGCCGGGTTTGTCGGTTGCGGCGTCCAGGCACGAACACAGCTTATGTGCACTATGGAGGTGCGTAAATTAAAAACCATCAAGGTCTGGCAGTTCAGTCCTGAAGATAAGCTGGCCGGGCGGTTCTGCAGTTGGGCACGAAGAACATTCAAGCTAAAGACAATCATTACCCCCGATATTGATGAAGTAACAACAAACGTGGATATCCTCTTCACAACAACGCCATCTAATAAACCATTGGTAAGCATAGTTTCTCCCGGTACTCATATCAATGCCATTGGCGCTGATGCCAAAGGAAAACAGGAAATCAACGCCAAAATCCTGAAAGAGGCAAAAATAGTCATTGACGATTGGACTCAAGCATCACACAGCGGTGAAATTAACGTTCCTTTCCGCAAGAGACAACTTGCAAAAAAAGATATTTATGCAGAACTTGGAGAAATTGCTGCAGGAAAGAAGAAGGGAAGAACATCAGACGGGGAAATTACGCTCTTCGATTCCACCGGTCTTGCGATTCAGGATATATCCTGCGCGTACACGGTTTATAAAGAACTCAAAAACAAAACAGGTATTAGACAGATCAAGTTGTTTTAAATGCTTCGAAGATTTATCCGATATGGATTGTTATCTTGACAATCACGTGTAGCTTTATATAACCTTAACAATCTTTGAACTTACAAAAAGGAGGAATAAAAATGAAAAGATTAACGGTTACTTTTATCATTGTATTTACTTTAATAGCGTTTGCTGGAATCGGTTATGCAGGTGATATGAAAATTCTCGGAGTCAAATTTCCGGGAGAAAAGGTTGTGGCTGGCAAGACCCTGAAACTCAACGGCGTGGCATGTAAAAAAGTGGTATGGGTAAAGGTTTATGCAGGCGGATTCTATCTGGAAAATCCGACAAAAGATGCCATAGAGGCGATCGAATCGGAGCAGGTAAAATGCTTTCATCTACACTATCTAACAAAGAAGGCGACGGCCAAAAAGCTTCAGGAAGGCGTCATCGAACTGTTCGAAAAGAACAATTCTCCTGAACTGGTCAAAGCCCATAGGACTGACATCGATAAATTTGCTTCATGGTTTGACAAAGACATGGCGCCGGGGCTAACCTCGACCACCACCTATGTGCCCGGTGTGGGATTGACCCTTGAGTATCAGGGTAAGATTAAGGGGACCATTCCTGGAAGTGAATTTGCGCAGATGTACTTTCGGTATACCTTTGGAGAAAAGGCGGATAATAAGATAAAGAAAGGTTACCTTGGCCTCTAAAGATGAAAATCTGACTACATCTGGAGGAATTTTTAGTGAAAAGGGCTTTTATTACCGGAATCACCGGTCAAGATGGATCATATCTTGCGGAGTTTTTACTTAACAAGGACTATGAGGTCCACGGTCTTATACGCAGGGCCAGCACATTCAACACAGACCGCATCGATCATCTTTACACAGACTTCCATGATCCAAAGGCACGAATGTATCTACACTATGGAGATCTTTCAGTCTCGGGACAACTGACAGACTTACTTCATGATATCAAGCCTGATGAAATCTACCATTTGGGCGCCCAAAGCCACGTTCGGGTAAGTTTTGACATGCCCGAATACACAGGAGATATAACAGGACTTGGCACCTTGAGATTGTTGGAGGCAATTCGTAAAACAGATATTAAGACAAGATTCTACCAGGCCTCATCCAGCGAGATGTTCGGATCAGCCCCTCCTCCACAGAATGAAAACACCGCATTTGAACCACAAAGCCCGTACGCCGCCGCGAAGGTCTTCGCCTATCATATGGTGAAAAATTACCGGAATGCTTACAACATTTTTGCATGCAACGGGATCCTCTTCAATCACGAATCGCCACGCCGGGGAGAAACCTTCGTAACCAGAAAAATTACCCGCGCGGCTACGAGGATCAAGCTTGGCCTTCAGGATAAGCTTTACCTTGGAAATCTCGATGCCAAAAGGGATTGGGGCTTCGCAGGAGATTTTGTTGAAGCAATGTGGCTCATGCTCCAGCAGGATGAACCAAACGATTACGTAATCGCCACGGGGGAAACACACTCCGTCCGTGAATTTGTCGAAAAAGTATTTCAGAAAATTGGACTCGATTATGAAAAATGCGTGGAGATAGATCCCAAATACTTCAGACCAACGGAGGTCGACATCTTGCTTGGTGATCCTACCAGGGCAAAAAAGGAATTGGGATGGGAACCCAAGGTTGGTTTCGACGAGTTAATCGACATGATGATTGAAGCGGATATGGAATTAGCAAGGAAAGAGAAAATGCTTCTGGACGCGGGATATAAAAATGTAAATAATCGTACATAGTAGAAAGTAATGCAATGAAGAGCAAACGAATAGCCGTTACCGGAGGCAAGGGATTTCTTGGCAAGCATCTCATTAAAAAGCTCAAAGATCAAGGTTGCCGGCATGTCTTTGCCTTCAGTTCATCAGAGTACAATCTTGTAAATATGGAAGATGTAAAGCGGATGTATAATGATGTGAAACCGGATATTGTCATTCACCTGGCAGCTAAAGTGGGTGGTATCGGATTCAATCGGGAGAATCCCGGCTCCCTGTTTTATGAAAACCTGATGATGGGAGTACAACTCCTTCATGAAGGATATGTAAGAAAGATTGAAAAATTTGTGGCTATAGGAACCATCTGTGCCTATCCCAAATTTACTCCCGTTCCCTTCAAGGAAGATGACCTGTGGAATGGCTATCCAGAAGAAACAAACGCACCGTACGGTCTCGCAAAGAAAATGATGTTGGCACAATCACAGGCATACCGCCGGCAGTATGGATTCAACTCCATATTTCTTCTGCCGGTGAATCTTTATGGTCCCGGAGACAACTTCAACCCCGAATCTTCACATGTCATCCCCGCACTCATAAAAAAATGCATTGATGCAAACCTGAAAAATGAAAAAGAGATTGTGGTCTGGGGAACGGGAAAACCGACCCGCGAATTCCTCTATGTGGAGGATGCCGCTGAGGCAATCGTGCTTGCCACCGAAAAATACAACAAAAGCGATCCTGTTAATGCCGGCGCCGGCTTTGAAATATCAATTAAAGAACTGGTTGAATTGATTGTGGAACTGACCGATTTCAAAGGGCGGATCACCTGGGATAAAACAAAACCAGATGGCCAACCACGCAGAATGCTGGACACCACAAGAGCACTTAAAGAATTTGGCTTTAAAGCAAAAACAGGTTTCAAGGAGGGGTTAAAGAAAACGATTGAGTGGTACAGGAAAGTTAATTGACATCCCAGATACTTTGTGCTAAGAGGCCGAGCGGTAATGGGTGAAGAATCAAAACAATCCATGATCCAGATGGCCTATGCCAGCAGCCTCGGTTTCGCGATGGTGATTGCGACTGTCGGCGGCCTTCTTTTTGGAGCATATCTGGACCGGAAACTGGGAACAGGGCATAAACTTGCCTTGCTTTTTTTGTTGATAGGGATATTCGCAGGATTCAGAAATGCATATGTTGTAATTAAGAAGCTTTTCAGAGACGAGAACCCCATAATAAAACGTTTAAAATATGAACCGCACAGAAAAAGACCCCATCCAAAAAAAGCTTGAGACAGGAAACTGGATTATCCTCGGGATATTCCTTGTTGTTAGCTCAATCTTCATGCCTCACATATTTACTCTCGGGGTACTATTGGGCGGTCTCATAAGCATCATAAACTTTTACTGGCTCTACCGCAGTCTTCGAAAAGCGTTCCATCGGGTTTCAGACAGCACAAAGCCAGCCGTTGTATTCAAGTTCTATATCAGGCTTGCCGTTACAGCAATCGTACTTTTTTTTATCATTACACGAACACCTGCCGATGTGATCGGTTTAATAATTGGTCTTTCCATAGTTATAATAAATATTATATTTATGACGGTGCTTGAACTATTAAAAAAAAAATGCGCTGAGGAGGTTAGATAAACAATGCATGATTTTCTATTTTTACAAAATGACTTTTTTCCGCCCTATGTTACTTATACTTGGGTTACCATGGCGCTTCTGGCACTATTGTCTTATTTAGCAACACGCCGAATAGATATTCTTCCTAACAGGATTCAAAATGTTATGGAGGTGGTTATAAGTAGTATCGATACTATGCTCATTGACACCATGGGGTCTAAAGGAAGACAGTTTTTCCCCCTCATAGCAACCCTCTTCATTTTCATCCTGGTCTCTAATCTGATGGGTTTAGTTCCCGGGTTTGCGGGATCTACAACTAACCTCAATACGACAGTTGCCATGGCACTGGTCGTCTTTGTTATAACACATATTGTTGGCGTCAGGACTCACGGACTTAAGTACATTAAACAATTTCTGGGGCCTGTCTGGTGGTTGATACCCCTGATGTTTCCGATTGAAGTAATCAGCCATTTATCCCGTCCTCTGTCTCTGTCAGTACGATTATTCGGAAATATGGAGGGTGGACATATCGTGTTGGCCGTGTTGTTTGTACTGGTTCCTCTGCTCGTTCCCATGCCAATGGTTGTTCTCAAGATTCTTATATCAGGAATCCAGGCACTTGTTTTTACACTGCTGTCAATGATGTACATAGCGGGTGCTATGGAGGAGGCACATTAAAAGAAAGCTTTTAGCAAAAACAACGAAAAAGGGGTCAAAATTCAAATGAATTTTGACCCCTTTTTATTTTCTTTGTGCCTCTGTGCTTTTGGTACTTTGGCACTTTGTGCCTTATACCCTTTTCAAATACTCATCTATGGCCCTGGCCGAATTTCTGCCAGCACCCATGGCAAGTATAACTGTTGCGGAACCGGTCACTATATCTCCGCCGGCATAAACCCCCTTGCGACTGGTCTCGCCCGTTTCATCCTTCACAACAATATAATCCCAGCGGTTTATTTCCAGCCCGGGAGTTGTGGAAGCAACCAACGGATTGGCCATTGCCCCTACGGCAACCACAACTGTATCCACATCTATAACAAACTCTGAATCTTTTATCGGAACAGGCCTCCGCCTGCCCGACTCATCCGGTTCGCCCAGTTCCATACGGATGCATTTCATCCCTTTCACCCAGCCGTCTCCATCGCTTATATATTCTACCGGATTGGTCAGGAGCCTGAACTGAACACCTTCTTCCTTTGCATGATGCACTTCCTCAATCCTGGCCGGCATCTCAACCTCGGTGCGGCGATAAATAATATACGCATTATCCGCACCCAGCCTCAATGCCGTCCGCACAGAGTCCATAGCGACATTGCCGCCACCGATGACGACTACATTCTTGCCACGAACTATGGGAGTATCATATTCCGGAAATCTATAAGCCTTCATCAGATTGGATCTGGTGAGATATTCATTAGCCGAATAAACACCAGAGAGATTTTCGCCCGGTATATTCATAAAAACTGGGGCTCCTGCGCCTACTCCAAGAAAGACGGCAGCAAATCCCTCTTCAAGAAGTTCATCCACCGTCTTTATTCTTCCGATTGCTGCATTGACTACGATTTTTACACCCAATTTTTCAAGATAATCAACTTCTGCGTCCACAATACTCTTGGGAAGACGAAACTCCGGGATACCGTAAATCAACACGCCTCCGGCCTTGTGAAGGGCCTCAAATATGGTAACATCATGACCGACCTTTACCAGATCCCCAGCAATTGTCAGTCCCGCAGGTCCGGCCCCCACCACAGCGACTCTTTTGCCGGTGGGTGGAGCAACCTCCGGAATCATTATATTGCCCGACTCACGTTCATAGTCGGCCGCGAAACGCTCTAACCGTCCTACGGCAACAGGCTCACCCTTCTTCCCCAGGATACAGACCTTCTCACACTGGTCTTCCTGAGGACAAACCCTTCCGCAAATAGCGGGAAGAGCGTTTGTCTCCTTCAGTTTGAGGGCGGCCCCAATAAAATCCTCCTCGGCAATCAGCTTTATAAAGCCGGGTATATCCACATCCACCGGGCATCCAGCAATGCATAAGGGCTTTTTACACTGAATACACCTCTTTGCCTCCAGCACTGCCTGCTCTTCCGTATAACCCAGCGGAACCTCATCAAAGTTTTTAGCCCGAACACTGGGGTCCTGCTCGGGCATACTCTGTCTCGGAATCTTTTCCTTTTTTTTCTTTTTATCTGTCAT
>JAUVKS010000041.1 GCA_030596145.1 Pseudomonadota bacterium
GGAATAGAGAAAATCCCCCACAAGAACACTGGCAGAGTTTCCCCAGACGTGGTTGGCCGAGGCTTTGCCCCGTCTTGTTTCGGCATGGTCTACGACGTCATCGTGAAGGAGTGATGCCGTATGGATAAACTCGATAACAGCAGAGAGAGGATAGTGATTTTCCCCCTTATAACCGCAGAGATCCGAGGCAATCAAGAGTAAAAGGGGTCTGAACCTTTTTCCTCCGCTGCTGATAAGGTAATTGGAAACTTCGGGGATAAGGCGTATTTCGGAGTATAGATACTTCTCCATATGCTCCTCTACACTCTTCAGATCACCTGCATAGCGATTCAGAACATCCTGTAGTTGCATGGTATCTACCTTTCGTTTATAGGAAAATCCCCCTCACCCTAACCCTCTCCCACCAGAGGAGAGGGATTTGAGGCAGGATTTTCATGCTTTGGTGTAATCGCAGTTCATGGAGAATATTGCTAAAACTCAATTATCATATCCGACAATCTCATTAAAAGTCAAATTTCCCATGCCTTCGACCCGTAGACACTAACACGAACGAGCCGAACCCAAAAAGTAGCAAGGCTTCAGCCTTACCATTTTTCGTGCAGGGCTAAAGCCCTGCGCTACAGTTATACATTCTATTCCTCGTTATCCATCTCTTCAGCAAATAGGTCATAGACATCGGCTGAAGTAACCCTGCAGGTTATAATATCTCCAACCGCCGCGTCATTTGCTTTTACATAAGTTATCCCGTCTACCTCCGGTGCCTGACCACGGATCCTTCCGATAAAGGGAAAATCGGGGTGATTATATTCTTCATCTATCAGTACTTCCTGAAGATCACCTATACGGGATTGATTTATTTCATGGGAAATTATCGACTGTTCTTCCATCAAGATGCTTCTTCTCCGTTCCTTTTCCTTTTCAGGGACATGGGATGGGAAATCGGCTGCCGCTGTCTCCTCCTCCCTGGAATACTTAAACACTCCGAGGTTTTCGAACCTCGTCTCTTTTGCGAAATTCAGGAGATTTTCGAACTTTTCGTAAGTCTCCCCTGGAAATCCAACGATAAGGGATGTCCTCAGGGCTACACCCGGCACAGTCTCCCTTGCCTGAGCTATAGTGTTTTTGATGAGTGTACTCCCTCCTTTTCTGTTCATTGCCTTCAGAATATCTTCATCGATATGTTGAAAGGGAATGTCAATATAGTTACATATCTTTTCTTCTTCGGAGATGGTCTGAAGAATCTCACCGGTTAGATAAGCCGGATATGTATAGAGGAGCCTGATCCACTTAATCCCGCCTATAGATGTCATCTCTTTCAGCAAAATGCTCAGCGTAGGTTTCTCTTTTAAGTCACTACCGTAGGATGTTATATCCTGGGCAGTAATGATTATCTCTTTTACCCCCCCACTTGCCAGCATCTGTGCTTCTCTCAATATGTCATCCACATCCCTGCTCCTGAATTTGCCACGGACAGAAGGTATCACACAGTAGGAACAGCCATTGGAACATCCCTCGGCAATCTTCAGATAGGCGCTGCAGCCCGGAGTGGATATCAGGCGGGGATATGTGGAATCCATGAGAAAAGTGGGAGGACCTATGCAGGATCTACGACCGGCAGATTCCTCATTTTCCAAAGTGCTGATAAAATCGGCAATATATGGAACTTCGCCGGTTCCCAAAAAAAGGTCTACCTCAGGCATCTCCCTTTCCAAAATGGATCCATACCTCTGGGGAAGACAACCTGTAACAACTAAATGCCTGCATTTTCCATGCGTTTTCCATTGTGCCATGTGAAGTATTTCATCGATGGATTCTTCTTTTGCGGGGAGAATGAACGCACAGGTATTAATAATGATAATATTGGCATCTTCTGCATGGGGGGTGATGCCAAAGCCGCTTCTTGTTAGGATGGAAGCCATTACCTCAGAATCAACCAGGTTTTTGGAACATCCGAGGCTTATGAGGTGTATATTTTTACCTTTCATTTGTATACAACCAGAAACCAGTAAGATAAGAGAAAAAAGCTTTCCGCCCAATTCTCTGTTTTTGCTGAAAGCTGATGGCTGATAGCTGAATGCTTTATTAGCGGGGTAGTTTTCCGACCAGGACTCTTCTCGGTTTGGCGCCATCCGAAGGTCCGACAATACCCTCTGCCTCCATTCTTTCAATAATACGGGCAGCCCTGTTGTATCCAATTTTCATGTATCGCTGCACTAAAGAGATGGAAGCCTGACCCAGATCTGTAACCAGCTCGACCGCTTCATCATATTTCTCGTCAAATTCTTCATCTGCTTTTTCATCTCTCGATGATTTAGGCTGATATTTCAATATTGATTCGTCATAAGATGGCTTCGCCTGCTTCTTTATGAAACTGACTATTCTTCCAATTTCCTGATCGGATACATGAGCACCATGGATTCTCTCGAGCTTCGATGTGCCGGGCGGCATGAAGAGCATATCCCCCTCTCCAAGAAGATTCTCAGCGCCAAGCTGATCGAGTATTGTTCTCGAATCTACCTTTGACGAAACCTGAAAGGAAATACGCGTGGAAAAGTTCGCCTTGATGATTCCTGTAATGACATCGACCGATGGCCTCTGTGTCGCCAAAATAAGATGGATCCCCGCAGCTCTCGCCATCTGTGCCAGACGGGTAAGCGATTCCTCCACATCTCTCTGAGCTATCATCATCAGGTCAGCAAGTTCATCGATAACAATGACGACATAGGGAAGCTTAACTGGGGTTTTTCTATCCTCTTCTTCCTGGTCATCAACCTCGGAAGGCAAAACAACCGGATTGGAAACGGAAGCATAAGAAATACTGTTCTCTCCTTCGTCGATTCCCCGTTTTTCCAGAGGGGAATAGTCCTCTCCTAAAACCAGGGCTTTTTCTACCAGCCTGTTGTATCTCTCGATATTCTTAACACCAGACTCCCCTATTAGCTCATATCTTCGCTCCATTTCTTCAACAGCCCATCTGAGCACAGAAGAGGCCTTTTGGGGATTGACCACCACCGGGTGAATAAGGTGTGGTATTCCCTCATAACCGGACAGCTCTAATCTCTTGGGATCTATCATGAGGAATTTTACCTCATCCGGTGCTGCTTTGAAGAGTATACTGCAAATCGCTGCGTTGAGGAATACGCTCTTTCCCGAACCGGTGGTACCGGCAATAAGAAGATGGGGCATCCTGACAAGGTCCGTTATCACAGGATTTCCAACAATGTCCTCTCCCAGGGCAATGGGAAGCTTGTACTTAGATTCAAGAAACTCCTCACTATCAAGAACATCTTTCAAGTGTACAGGCTCTCTCTCATGATTCGGTATTTCGATGCCAACCACTGCTTTCCCAGGTACGGGGGCAATGATCCTAACACTTGGTGCCTTAAGGGCCAAGGCAAGGTCATCGGAAAGGACGGTTATCTTATTTATCTTTACGCCTGGCGCCGGCTCAAGTTCATACATGGTGATTACGGGACCCGGTTTTACTCCCACTACTTCTCCATTAACACCAAAATCAGATAACTTCTTTTCCAGGATCCTGGAATTCATAATGAGACTTTCCTTTTTGATCCTCATATCCTTTCGTTTGATATCACTAAGTAAAGTCAGTGGAGGCAACTGGAAAATACCATTCGACTTGAGGAATTCAAAGGAGGACTGTTCCAATCTTTTTCTGCGTGCTCTTTCCTCAGGAGTTGGAGCTCCTTCCGAAATATGTGGAGCAACTTTCACCTTTTTTTTCTTTTTCTCTCTGGATATCTTCCTTTGCCTTCTTATTCTTTCAATCCTCATTGTAAAAGAGGTTTTCAACCAGACAAACAACTTACTTATTGACACAGTCACACCCTTGATCAAAGCTACCAGTGAAAGATTGATCGTAATCATAAGGGATATGACAAGGATAAGAAAAAGAAGTATATATGTCCCCACGTGGTTCAGGTAGGAACTCAAGAATGCTGAAGAAATTGTTCCCAACAGTCCCCCCGAAGCAATTGTTATCCCGAACAACTGAATCTCGGGGTACTTCATGGCAAACAGCGCAGACGTGGAAAATATAAGACCCGCAAACCCGGCAATGACCACAGGCCCGAGCTTAAAGGTTCTATTCAGAAAAAAACTGAACGAGGTTATGAGAAGGACGATCGGCAACCAGAAGGCACTTGCCCCCAAAAAATTCATAAGGACATCGGAGGTGTGGGAGCCAACGGAACCGCAAAGATTGTGAATCTTTACCTTATCTGTCACATAGTGTGTAAAGGAGGGATCGACGGGGTTGTAGGAAACGATGCATAACAAAAGGAAAATGGCAAGAGCCAAAAAAATCACCCCAAAAACTTCCTTTACCCTCTTTGATTCCTGTTGCTTTTCTTTCATGAAAAAACCTTCAATCTGTAATTAAACCACCTTAACAAGCAGCGTGGCGATGCCCACAAACCAGCAGTAGTAAGCGAAAATACCAAGCCCTTTCTTTCTGATTATTAAAAACAGTAATTTCAACGACAAAAAACCGGTAATAACAGCAGCGATGGTACCGGCCACGTAGGCAATCAAGTCGCCTGATGGAACGGATACAATATGTCTTGATTCGAGTATCACTGCTCCGATTATTGCCGGAATTGAAAGCAAGAAGGAAAATCTTGCCGCTGTTTCCCTGTCCAATTTTCTGAATATCCCAAAAGCTATCGTCGAACCCGATCTCGACATACCTGGCACGAGAGCGATTCCCTGAACAATACCGATAATTATACTGTCAGTGATATTCATATCCTTCTCGAGTCTGTTTGTATCCTTAATTTTGTCAGAAAGAAACAGTAAAAGTCCCGTCACAAGAAGCATCACAGCAGTAATTTCAACTGACTTAAAGAGGACATGAATTTTATCTTTAAATATTAAACCGATAATACCTGTAAATATGGTTCCCACTATAATAAGGAGAAGCGTCTTCCTTCTCATAGATACAAGGGCATAATCTACATTACCGGGTTGTTTCGGTGCTGCGGCCTTTATTATTTCGTATAAATCTTTTCTAAAGAAAAAAACCACGGCTAAAAGGGTCCCGAAATGGAGCATCACATCGAAGAAAACACCAGGCTGCTGGAACCCCTTTATAAAACTCTGGGCAATAACCAAGTGACCAGAGCTGCTCACAGGCAAAAATTCTGTTAATCCCTGAACGATTCCGAGTATTACTCCTTCCCAGGGACTCAACGGCTCTCTTTCCCTCCACTCTCAGAAGCTATCTTACCATCATAAAAATTTTCGACTATGATATCTCGAACTTTTGTTATGAGTTCATCACGGGTTTCAATGGAATAGTCCTTTGCCTCAATCGGCTTGTCTATGATCATGGTTATCTTTCCGGGATGAATCTTCAATGATCTCCTTGGCATAATTTTTCTACTTCCAATTATCGATACCGGGATTATCGGAACTCCCGATTTTATTGCCAGATAAAAGATGCCTTTTTTAAACGGTCTAATCCGGCCATTTCTGCTTCTTGTTCCTTCTGGAAAGGTTATTACAGACTTTCCCTCTCTGATCTTCTGCGCTGCCTCATCAAGGCTCTTTATAGCACTGACACGGTTCTGCCTGTCGATTTCGACGGTTCCTAATCTTCTCATAGCCGGTCCGAAGATGGGTATCGTAAAAAGTTCCTTTTTTGCAATCCAGCGGAATTGACTGGGAATATAGGCCTGTACAATGAAAATATCAAAATTACTCTGATGGTTGACCATGAATATCTGAGGCCTGTCGACAAGGACATTCTCTCTACCTATTACCTCTACTTTGATATTGGAGATGAACAGCAGAATCCTTGCCCAGAAATTTGCCAATTTGAAAATTGTGTTTTCTCCCTTGGAGAAAAAAGGAGACATAATAACTATAAAACCTGCTATAAATGCGGTAACAAAAACACCCACCGTCACCAAGAGCGCGGAATGAATCATCGGACTTTCCTTCTTTGTTAATGTTCAATCTTTAAGATTGTTTCCATGATAACTTGATAATACAGATGATGTCAATAAGGAATGTAAATCAGATTGCCAAGTTCAATTGAGTGGTGTATAGGAGAGGCAAATGATATTTTGTACTTTTCACAAAGGGGGTAAAAATGGTTAATAAGGTTATCCTGGTGGGGAGGCTCGGAGCTGATCCCGAGGTCAGATATACTCCAGATGGTCTCATGGTGACAAATTTCAGATTGGCAACGGATGAACAATGGAAAGACAAAAGTGGTGAAAGGGCACAGAGAACAGAATGGCACAGGATTGTTACCTTCGGAAAGCTGGCTGAGATATGCGGGAATTATCTTGCAAAGGGAAGATTGGTTTACATCGAAGGCAGGATCCAGACAAGATCCTGGGATGACAAAGACGGCATCAAAAGATACTCCACAGAGATAATTGCTTTAAATATGCAGATGCTTGAACCAAAGGGACAGACAAGAGATCAGGAGATGGGGGCACCTCCACCACCACAAAATTCAGAACCGGTACCTGAAGATGACGTTCCCTTTTAACAGTTTATGGGGGTCATCTGGTACAGTTTGAAGTTTACTGGCTCTACCTGAATCCCGCCTGTTGACCCCTGCGAACTGCTACCACTCGACCTTATTTCTTTTTATCCTCATCAATTTTCTTAGAATCTGGAGTTACGTCTATCTCTCCCGGCTCATCTGAGGCTTTTTTGAAGTTTTTTATACCCTTGCCGATGGCGCTACCTATCTCGGGAAGTTTTCCGGCACCGAAGATGACCAGGATAATCACCAACACTATAAGTAACTCAGGTATTCCTATTCCAAACATGTTATTCCTACCTTTTAACTAATGGCATTGTTTTACCTACTTCTTATTTTAAAACATCAAGAAGCCCCTGTCAAATATTTAACACTAATTATATGGTCAAGCAACAGAAAATTGATACTCCTGTCATAAGACGGTTAACAGTCCACAGAAATCGGCATTTTCTTGATCTTTCTAAACTGTTATATCACTGTTACCCGCATTTTTTGACTTTTAATATTGATAAGCCCGCTTGAAAGTGATAGCTTCAAACTGATCAAGAGCTTTTTATGGAGATTTAACTTGTGAATAATTATAGGAAATTTACTACAACCATTGCAAAGGAAGCAGGAATCTTTCTCAAAAAAAGGTTCAATGAGAAGCATACAGTAAATTACAAAGGCGAAATTGACATTGTCACAGAAGTGGACAAAATGGCCGAAGAGATGTTGATATCCAGAATCGACGAAAAATTCCCTCACCATGATATCCTGGCAGAAGAATCTACAGAAACAGACAAGGGCTCTGATTTTAGATGGATTATAGACCCGCTTGATGGGACCACCAACTATGCTCATGGGTATCCTGTCTTCTGCGTGTCCATCGCCCTGGAAAAGGAAAATGAGATTATTATCGGTGTCATTTACGATCCGATGTTGGAAGAGATATTTGTTGCAGAAAAGGGAAAGGGCGCCTTTTTAAATAGTAAAAGGATTTCTGTCTCAAAGACCGTGGAACTTCCAAAAAGTCTTCTGGCTACCGGCTTTCCCTATGATATCCGTACAAATCCAGACAACAATCTCAATTATTTTAATGAAATGGCTACAAAGGTTCTGGCTATTCGCCGAGCGGGATCAGCGGCGCTTGACTTGGCATATATGGCAGCTGGTCGATTTGATGGATTCTGGGAACTAAGATTGAATCCCTGGGATACTGCAGCCGGATGGCTTCTGGTAGAAGAAGCGGGTGGACTGGTTACCGATCTTTTCGGGAAAGATTATCACCTAAAATCTCCGCACATACTCACCTCAAACGGAAAGATACATGGTGAAATGATCAATGTGTTCAAAAGGGTTGACCGACTCGCCCAAGGCTTCAAATCACACCGATAATCGAAATGAGTCTGAAATAAAACCACGTCTTGTGGAGTTAACATATCTAAAAGGAGGTAACATGAGCCATAAGTATTTGATGTTTGAAGTCGAGGATGCCATTGGAACTATAACGCTAAACCGCCCGAGAAAGAGGAATGCCCTTTCTCTCGAACTGCTTACAGAATTGAAAAGACTGCTTGACGACATAGAAGAGAGAAATGACGTAAGTGTTGTCATCATTAAAGGCGCGGGCAAGGTCTTTTCCGCCGGCCATGATATTTCTCAACTGGTGGGTCACGAGATGGCTTACTACAAAGAAATTTTTGACACCTGCATTGAGGTCATGAAGAGAATACAGCGACTTCCGCAACCGGTCATCGCCCAGGTTCACGGCGTTGCCACGGCAGCCGGTTGCCAGCTTGTTGCTGCCTGTGACCTCGCTGTGGCTGAAGAAGGTACTCTCTTCGGAACCCCCGGTGTGGAAATAGGGCTTTTCTGTTCGACTCCGGCAGTCCCTCTTGTACGTGCAGTGGGCAGGAAGCGAGCGCTTGAAATGCTTCTCACGGGGCGCTTGATCACGGCCAAGGAGGCTGAACAATACGGTTTGGTCAATAAGGTAGTTCCTCTCAATAATCTGGATGCAGAGACAAGAGCTCTGGCCGGAAAGATAGCCGAGGCGAGCCCCTTTACTGTCGGCATAGGCAAGGAGGCATTTTACACACAGGTCAACATGACAGACTTTCAAGCATACGATTATGCCAAGCAGGTTATTGTTCTCAATAATTTTGCGGAGGATGCCAAAGAGGGTCTTTCCGCCTTTCTGGAGAAGAGAAAGCCGGTCTGGAAGGGAAGATAAATTGTAAACATTCAGCAATTATGTAGGGTGGCATTTTATATGCCACCTTTTACGGTCGGGTATAAAACCCGACCCTACAATTTTAAATTATGCCATCAGCGCTGCCGGCATAATTGGATGATTGATGTTTTTGAATACCGATAAACTATCGGCAGTTATACGCCTCAAGTGCCTCCATAGCCAATCGTTACTTTGTCACCCTCGACGATAACAGGCACCTGTCTGGAACCGCCGGAATATTTCAGCATTTCCTGTAATTTTGAGCTGTCAGATTTAACATCAATATATTCTGCCGTATCGCCATAGGCCGACCTGGCCCTTTCGGTATAAGGTCAATTTGACTTTCCGAAGATAACAATCTTTTCCGCCATGATAGAAACTCCGTTAATCTTGTGTTGAATCACTCTAATGATATTGAAGTTACCCGCAGCTTACTGCGGGCGTAGGGTGGTATTTTATATGCCACCTTTTGCGGTCGGGTATAAAACCCGACCCTACAACTGTACAGGATGCTCCACCTGAGGGGGTCCACCCTTTGCTACGATTAAAGGCTATAAACCTTCTCACCCGGCAGCACTGTAATACCGTTTTTTAACAGGACGTCTATTGCCCTATCCGTGGAATCGAACCTGAATATCATAACCGCGTTCTCTCCGCTTCTTTCCACGAATGCATACATGTACTCTACATTTATACCGCTATCCGATAACGCCTTCAGGATACCGTGCAGACCACCTGGGCGATCAGGCACCTCCACTGCTACCACGGTTGTACGGCCTACAGTGAGGCCATTTTCCTTTAGCACATTTTTTGCGGTATCTACATCGTTCACAATAAGTCGAAGGATTCCGAAGTCCGTCGTATCAGCAAGGGACAGAGCCCTGATGTTTATATTAGCGTCCGCTAACACCTTTGTTACATGTTCAAGTCCCCCCGGCTTATTCTCCAGGAATATAGATATCTGTTCCACCTTCATATGACTGCCTCCTTATTCTAAAGAGCCCTAAATATTTCTTTTGTCTGTCACACGACTGGCCTTACCCTCAAAACGCTGCAATGTCTTTGGTTCTACCAGTTTTATCTTTGCCGTTACGCCTAAAAATTCCTTTACGTCTCTTGTAATGCGTCTTTCAATATTTTGAAGAGCCTTTATCTCATCTGAGAAGACATTTTCACTCACCTCTACCTGTATCTCAAGGGTATCCAGTGTACCTTCTCTGTCCACTATAAGTTGATAATGAGGTTCAAGACCTTCTATAGCCAGAAGAACATTTTCTATTTGAGATGGAAAGACATTTACACCCCTTATGATGAGCATATCATCACTCCGACCGGACACACGAGCCATCCTTGCATATGTCCTGCCACACTTACAGGGTTCCATCATCAGCCTGGTTATATCGCTGGTACGATACCGGATCAAGGGAAACGCCTCCTTTGTAATGGTGGTGAAGACTATCTCCCCCTCTTCACCGGGTGGTACTACTTCGCCTGTGTCCGGATTTATAATCTCCACTATGAAGTGATCCTCGAACACATGCAGACCTTGACGACCCTCTATGCATTCCATTGATACACCGGGTCCCATAACTTCAGAAAGTCCGTAGATATCCAGTGCTGTGATATTTAACTTGCTTTCTATCTCTTCCCTTATCTTCTCGCTCCATGGTTCCGCACCAAGAATCCCGACGCGTAAATTTAAGGATCTCATATCTACTCCCATCTCTTCACCCTGCTCCACGAGATAGAGAGCATAAGAAGGAGTACAGCATATAGCTGTAGGGCCGAAGTCCTGCAATATCACGATCTGTCTTTTCGTATTCCCGCCTGAAATAGGAACTACGCTTGCTCCAAGTCTCTCCGCACCATAATGCGCACCGAGCCCGCCAGTAAATAGTCCATA
>JAUVKS010000018.1 GCA_030596145.1 Pseudomonadota bacterium
TCTGAATCGTTTCCTTGTATTCAAATCCCGGTTCCCGCAGATGGGTGTGCATGTCAATCAGTCCCGGCACCACGATTTTGCCCCCAAGATCGAGTATCTTCAAGGCTGAATCGCCTTTCGCGTTTTTGTAAATATCTTTACCGATTTGTGCAATTTGACCTTTTTCTATCAGGAGATCCATCTCTTCATCTATATTCTGTGAAGGGTCGACAATCCTTCCCCCTTTGAGTAAGATATTCATTATTCACCTCCTGAGGCTCTTGCAAAACGCCCCCTTTTGCTCAATCTCTGCGTTGCGCTCAATTTGTAATCCTCACAATACCCTGTGTATTTCTGCGGTTAAAAATTTCGCGCGCCTTGACCTTGAATAAAATTGAACGTTTTGCAAAGGTCTCATCCTGTCAGCAGATAGAGTAATGCCATTCTTATCGCGACCCCGTTGGTTACCTGGTCGAGAATTATCGAGTGGGAACCGTCGGCGATATCGGGAGCGATTTCCACCCCCCTGTTGATGGGTCCCGGATGCATGACGAGGACATCATCCTTTGCCAGTGTTATATTCCGGGCATTAAGACAGTAATAATTGGAGTATTCCCGGAGTGAGGGGAATATGTTATTTTCCTGCCTTTCGAGCTGAATTCTCAATACCATGATTATATCTACGTCTTTTATTGCTTCTTCCAGGTGATAGCAGACCCTTACCCCCAGTTTGTCAATGTCCCGCGGCATCATCGTAGCTGGTCCGGCCACCGTTACATTTGCCCCCATTTTGGTGAGTCCATAGATGTTGGACCGGGCTACCCTGCTGTGGGCGATGTCACCAACTATTGCCACCTTGAGACCCTCGATCTTTCCCTTCTTTTCCCTGATGGTCATCATGTCCAGCAGGGCCTGCGTGGGATGTTCATGAGCCCCGTCTCCCGCATTGATTATAGACTGTTTAATCAGCCCGGACAGTATGTGTGGCGCTCCCGCGGCGCTGTGCCTCATTATAATAATGTCGGGATTCATGGCCTCCAGGTTCATGGCAGTATCGATGAGGGTTTCTCCCTTTACCACACTGCTTGTAGATGCAGATATATTGACGGCATCCGCACTCAGTCTTTTTGCCGCGATTTCAAAGGATGTTCTTGTTCTGGTGCTTGGTTCGTAAAAGAGATTGATAACGGTCTTCCCCCTGAGGGTGGGAACTTTTTTGATATCTCTTGTTGAGATTTCTATGAAAGATTCTGCCGTGTCAAGGATAAGATTTATCTCATCTACGGAAAGCTCCTTGATACCCAGAATGTCTTTTCTTGCTAATTTCATATCTTAACCTCGGATTATTCATCTTCAATGACTACTTCGTCTCTTTCATTTGCTTCTGTGAGATTTACGCTGACCTCTTCCCACAGGGAGGAAGGCAGGTTTTTGCCGACAAAATCCGCCCTGATGGGAAGTTCACGGTGTCCCCTGTCGATAAGGACGGCGAGCTGGATGAGTTTCGGCCTGCCGAAGTCTATGAGGGCATCCATGGCTGCCCGTATTGTCCTTCCGGTAAATAGTACATCATCGACGAGAACAACTTTTTTGTTATTCAGTGAAAATGGTATGTCTGTTTTTCCAAGCTGCGGTTTTCTGTTGGTGGTCAGCAGATCATCGCGGTACAGAGTAATGTCTAAAATGCCGACGGGGACATCAGCCTCTTCAATCCTGAGGATCTTTTCGCGGAGTTTTTCCGCAAGGGATACCCCACCTGCTCTGATCCCCACCAGCACCAGGTCCTCGACTCCTTTATTCCTTTCCAGTATTTCATAGGCGATTCTTGTTATGGACCTGTCAATCCCGTCCGCATCCAGGACCACCTTCCCTGTTTTCATCCTTCATTCCCCCTTGTTGCCACAAAAAAACCTCCCCATAAAAATGAGAAGGTTTTTTTGAATTGACGTTCATCATATGTGCTCCTTTTTTAATCTCTCCGGACTAACTTAAAAGGATATTTTTCAGGACGCTGAGTCTTTACACGAGTATTTGCTCCAGTTGCTTGGTTTCTCCTGCGAAGATATACCAGTGTTTATATTTGTCGTCAAGTTGTTTTAACGAAGAATATTAGCAAGTCTGTTCCACCTGACACTGTGATCGTTGCCGTTCCATGACCAGTATATGATAAAGGCCTTACCCATGACGTCTTTTAGTTTTACAAAACCCCAGAACCTGCCATCATAACTGTGGTCTCTGTTATCTCCCATGACGAATATGTTTCCCTTGGGGACCTTTACAGGCCCGAAATTGTCGCGGGGCTGAATCGATGAAGGGAGTATTAAATTGTCTGTGTAGACCCCATATTTATCGTTATAGGGTGAGCCGTTAAGAAATATCTTTTTGTTCTTTATTTCTATCACGTCTCCGCCAACACCGATGACCCTCTTTATGAAGTCCTTTGTTCGGTCAAGTGGATATATGAAAACCACTATATCTCCCCGTTCCGGTTCGCTTATCGGAATCAGGGTTTTTCTCATGTAGGGTATCTTTATTCCGTAAATAAACTTATTAACCAGAAGATGGTCGCCAATCTGAAGGGTAGGCTTCATGGAACCGGAGGGTATCTTGAAGGCCTGTACCACAAAGGTTCGAATAAAAAGCGCTATAAGTATAGCGATTATTATAGCCTCGACATATTCTTTGATTTTTGATTTATTCTTACTCATGGTTTTGTTTCGCTCATTTCCCCCTCTTTCTTTTTGAAGGCTTGAAAGTTTCCCAGATCAGGATTGTGGGACTGGCAATGAATACGGATGAGTAGGTTCCGACAAGTATTCCCACGAGTAGGGCGAAGGCGAAGTCATGGATGACCGCTCCACCAAGGAAGAACAGGGCAAGGACAACAAGGAGTGTGGTTCCCGAAGTAAGGAAGGTCCTGCTCAATACTTGATTGATACTCGAATTTATAACCTCTTGAAGACTCTGTTTCCTGCTTTTCCTTACATTTTCCCTTATCCTGTCAAAAACGACAATGGTATCATTTAAGGAATAACCTATTATGGTTAACAGCGCCGCAATGATAGGAAGGGTAAATTCCTTGTCTAAAAGGGAGAAGACCCCAACGGTAATGATGACGTCATGTGTAAGGGCGATGATCGCCCCGATAGCGTAACGGAATTCAAACCTCCATGTAATGTAGATGAGGATACCTATCAATGCAATAAACATGGCCTTTATGCCCTTTTGCCTCAGATCTTTCCCGACCTTTGGCCCCACAATTTCTACCCTTCTTACATCAAAGCTGTCTTTGCCGTATGTGGCGGTCAAGGCCTCCTCGATTTCTCCGGAGAGCCCTTTGAGATCGGAGGTGGACTTTTCGGTCCTTATGAGGAACTCATTGTTATCTTTGTAGCCAAATTGTTGGATTGTGCTTCCTTCAAGATTTATCTTCTCCAAACCGGATCTTATCTCGTTGACTGTTGTATCTTCTTGAAATTGAATCTGTACTAAGGTTCCGCCCGCGAAATCAATGCCGAATCTGGGGCCTCCGTGCAGTATCAAAGATAGTATACTTACAATTATCATGGCCAGAGAGCAAATTGCGGCGACCTTCATTCTGCCGACGATATTGATATTAATTCCAGGTTTTATAAGTTCCATAATCTATATACTCAACCTCTTGATCTTTCTATTCCATATAAAATAGTCGTAGATAATCCTGGTTACAAAGATTGCGGTAAACATACTGGCAATTATACCGATACTTAGAGTTACTGCGAATCCTTTTACCGGTCCCGTTCCGAATTGAAACAGCACCACAGCTGCTATCAGTGTCGTGATATTTGCGTCTATAATTGTTAGAAAGGCCTTGGAGTATCCTCCCGCAACTGCAGCCCTTGGCGTTTTCCCCAGGCGCAACTCTTCCCGAATCCTCTCAAGGATGAGAACATTAGCATCCACGGCCATGCCTATCACGAGAACGATTCCGGCAATTCCTGGGAGGGTCAATGTCGCCTGAAAAGCTGCCAATGCACCCATGATAATAATAATGTTCAGGATAAGGGCAATATCGGCGATAGTACCGGAGAACCTGTAGTAGATAATCATAAATAAAATAACAAGTATGCCACCGATAATGATAGACAATATTCCCTTATCAATGGAGTCTTGTCCCAGAGAAGGTCCTACCGTTCTTTCTTCAAGTATCCTGACCGGAGCCGGAAGTGCACCTGCACGCAGGACAATGGCCAGATCATGTGCTTCTTCCATGGTGAAGGTTCCTGATATCTGTGCATTACCGCCGGAGATTCTTTCCTGTATAACAGGAGCGGAGTGTACAATTCCATCCAGGACTATGGCCAGGCGTTTTTTTACATTTTCTGCAGTTATCCTGTCGAAGTCTTTTGCACCCTGTGAATTGAATTTCAGTGCAACATAAGGCTCATTAAACCGATCGCTGATCTTTACCCTGGCATCCTCGAGAGATCCTCCAGTAAGGAGGGTTTTATCCTTCACCAGATAGGGTATCTTTGTTCGGTGTCCTGTTTCTCTGTTGACCCTGTAACCGTAGGCTATATAGCTTTCCGGAGGGATATTGCCTTTGAGGGCGTTGTCTAAACTGTGTTCTTCGTCCAACAGTTTGAATTCTAAAAGAGCGGTCTTCCCGATGAGCTTCTTGGCCCTTACAGAATCCTTTATTCCCGGAAGCTGGATAAGGATTCGAGCATCACTCTGGGGGATTATCTCAGGTTCGGAAACACCAAACTGATCTACTCTGTTCCGGATGGTTTCGAGGCTCTGTTCTACGGCAAACTTCTTTATATAATTGGCCTGTTTCTCCCTTATCTTGAGGAGAACCTTCTCCCTTCCGTCAACCATTTCCGTAAACTTTATTTCAAGATCGGGATAGTTGTCTTCCAGAATTTCTCCAAAGGCGTCCCTGTCCTCCCTGGTCGGGAATTCTATGGATATTATGGTGCCATCTATCCGTTTTAAGTGTCTAAACCGCACCCTCTTGTCCATAAGGGTTTCCTTCAGGTCGTTTGAAAGCCTCTCAACAGTACTTTCCACAGCCTTTTCAGTATCTACCTCCAGAACCAGGTGCATGCCCCCCTGAAGATCAAGGCCCAGATTAATCTTTTTTTCCGGGAGGAAGGGAATATCCGGTATCACGGAAGGTATTATATAAAATAATGCAACGAGGCTGACAAGTAACGCGATTATGGCTCTCGTCTTGATATTCTGAAACATTCTGTACCTCTTTAATGAAATCGTGCCAGTGCCAGAATACCCCGCGTTGTGCACGGGGATGAATGGCATCCTTATTATTCCCTCTCCCCTGGGACACAGTCTCTTAAGGGGGAGGAGACCATTTTAGATGCCCCGCCTTGTAGGCGGGGAGATTCACTCTGCTGTCTGTTGAATGATAGTCCCTATATTGCCTCTTGAGACCTTTACTCTCACTTTATCAGATATCTCAAGTGTTACGATGTTCTCTGTGAGACCCGTTATTTTTCCATGCAGCCCTCCTGTGGTTATAACCATGTCTCCATGTTTGAGGTTCTCAATCATTTTCCTTAGATCTTTTTGTTTTTTCTGCTGAGGCCTGATAAGCATAAAATAAAAGATGGCAAAAATGACTACCATCATAATGATAAAGTGGAAGTCTCCTCCACCTTTAGCTCCACCGCCTCCGGCCTGCCCCATTGCATAAGCTAAATTAAACAATTTATTTTCCTCCTTATTTTGAGTTTCGAGTTCAAAGTTTCGAGTTCAAAGTTTTTTTAAAAGCTTCATAATTATCGTTTCTTATGGCCTCTCTGATTCTCTCCATGAGATTCATGTAATGCCTGACATTGTGAATCGTGTTCAATATAATACCAAGGATTTCCTTTGCCATAAATAGATGTCTCAGGTACCCCCGTGAGTAGTTTTTACATGTATAACAGTCGCATAAACTGTCAAGCGGTGAGTTATCATTTCGATAACGGGCGTTCTTTATAACAACCTTTCCGCTGTTTGTAAATAGCATTCCGTTTCTTGCATTTCTGGTGGGCATTACACAGTCAAACATGTCGATACCATACCCCACGCATTCCACAATATCCTGGGGTGTGCCAACGCCCATCAGATATCTTGGTTTATCTTCCGGAAGAAGCGGGGTGATACCCTCAACTATTTCCTGCCGCACCTCTTTTGGCTCTCCCACGCTCAATCCGCCCAGGGCGTAACCGTCAAACCCTATCCCGGTAATTTCTTCCACCCCTCTTTTCCTCAATTCCGGATAGACTCCACCCTGTACTATTCCAAAGAGGCCCTGGTTATTGTTCCTTTTCGCATTTTTACACCTTCTGGCCCATCTTATAGTTAAGTCCATAGACTTTTCCGTATAATCGAAATCGACAGGGTAGGGTGTGCATTCATCGAAGCACATCATAATGTCGGAACCGAGAGTCTCCTGGATCTCTATTGCAATCTCCGGGCTTATGAAATGCTTTGAACCATCAATGTGTGATTGAAACATTACTCCTTCGTCGGTTATTTTTCTCAGAGCTCCCAGACTGTATACCTGGAATCCGCCACTGTCGGTGAGTATAGGACGGTTCCAGTTCATGAATTTGTGCAACCCTCCCAGGTCTCTGATTATTTTGTGACCGGGTCTGAGATAGAGGTGGTATGTGTTGCTGAGGATGATTTCCGCGCCCAATTCCCTTACCCTTTCAGGAACAAGGGCTTTTACCGTGGCCTGGGTTCCTGTCGGCATGAAGACGGGTGTGTTCACCTCACCACGCGGGGTGAGTATTTTACCCAGCCGTGCTTCGGAGCCGGCATCTTTTTTAAGTAGCTTGAATTGGTAATTCATAATAAGCAAATTTCAAATAGTGCCTAAAGTTTGAAGTGCCTAAAGTGAACTAAAGTTATGGTCCGCCGAAGGCGGTTTAAATTTAGGCACTTTAGCTCATTTTAGGCACTTTAGGCACTCTTCTACATTATAAACATACAGTCCCCGTAGCTGTAAAAGCGGTATCTCTCCTCTATTGCTCTTTGGTAAGCCTTTTGTATCAGATCCTTTCCCGCAAAGGCGCAGACGAGAAGAAAGAGAGATGATTTGGGAAGATGGAAGTTGGTTAACAGTATGTCAACCTTTTTAAAACGGTAGCCGGGGTATATGAACAGACCCGTATTCCCTGATGATTGTTTTATCATTCCCCGGTCGTCGGCAACAGATTCCAGTACCCTGGTTGAAGTTGTCCCCACGGCAATGACTCTTTTTGCCCGGTTTATGGTTTCGGCAGCTTTCGCGTCTATTTCAAAGAACTCATTTTCCATGACATGGTCTTCCACAGATTCGGTCTCTATGGGAAGGAAGGTACCGTATCCCACGTGCAGTGTGGTGTATGCAATATCAACTCCCCTGTCTTTCAGGGTTGAAATAACGCTTGGGGAAAAGTGGAGACCGGCGGTGGGTGCCGCCACCGAACCCGGCACACGAGCGTAAATTGTTTGGTACCTTTCGATGTCCTGAGGGGATCTTTCGTTCCCCTTTTTTCTTTTAATGTAAGGTGGAAGGGGAGCCCTTCCATGTTTTTCCAAAAAACTATCAAACTCAATTTCTGTTTCGAACTTGAGGACCCATTTCTTGTCTGAAATTCTTTCAATTATATCTGCCGCGCATCCTTCATCAAAAAATATTCTGGTTCCGATGCCGACTCTCTTTGCCGGCCGTAATAACACTTCCCACGTCTGAGATGTGGGTGCAGGGCAGTCTCTTCTTGAGAGGAGAAGTATTTCCAGCATTCCCCCCGTTGCTTTTTTGCCGATAAGCCTCGCCGGGATTACCCTGGAATTGTTTATAACCAGGACATCTCCCTTTCTGAAAAATTCCGGGATGTCATAGAAGAATCTATTTTCGATTGATCCGCTTTCCCTGTCTACAACCATCATCCGGGAGTGGTCTCTTGAGACACATGGTTGTTGAGCGATTAGTTCTTCAGGGAGGTTATAATCGAATTTTTCTAATCTCATCACCGGGGAGCTACACTTTTGCCCTAAATAGTATAAATAGTCATTCCCGTGCAAACGGGAATCCAGTATTTTTAACTTCTTATGGATTCCCACTTTCGTGGGAATGACAGAAAAGGTTTGTTATTCAAACCTCTCTGTATAAATAGTAAGGTGTGGGAGATAATCGAAAAATGTTTCAAAGTCAATAAAATTATCTTAACTTCTCCCGAAATAGACGAAGACCAGGCCGATAATGATTGCCGACAACCCCAGAATCCTCAAAGTCGTATCGGGTATCTCATACACCTTCATGAGGTAGGCCTTAATCTTTTCCGGAAAGGCAAAATAGGGAAGACCTTCGATTATTAAAACCAATCCTATGACACAGAGAAAAAATTTCATAAACAGTTTAGCTCCTTAAATCCCCCTTTACTAAAGGAGGGAGGGGGGGCTCCCATCGCCGTCAATTCCTTTTTTCATTGATAAACATAAAGGCACATAATGGAGATGTCCTATTGATTCGATTATTTAACTAATGAAACAAAGATACAATCGTAAAAAGTCTGTCATTCCCGCGTAGGCGGGAATCCATAAACGGCTAAGCATTTGAAAAGCCTGGATTCCCGTTTTCACGGGAATGACAAAATTGTGTATATTTCGACTTTTACGAGACCATCAACAAATGAAACTAATAGAACTAATAAAACTGTTCTGCCCTTTTCGCTTCATCCCACAGACGGTCCATCTCCTCAAGTGTCGCATCGGATGGGGTTTTTCCCTGATCCTTCAGCTTCTCCTCGATGTGGGAGAATCTATCGGTAAATTTCTTTATGGAAGACCTCAAGGCTTCATCTGCGTTGATCTCTACAAATCTGCTGAGATTTACGAGAGAGAAGATAATGTCACCCATTTCGTCTTTGATCTGGTCTTTTTCTTTTGATTTGAGGGCAGCTTTAAGTTCTTTCAGCTCTTCCTCAATTTTTTTCAGGACACCGTCGATATTTTCCCAGTCAAAGCCGACCTGAGAGGCTTTTTTCGTTATCTTTTGTGCCCTTAAAAGGGAAGGCATAGATTTCGGTATCTGATAAAAGAGCGATTCATTTTTGTCTTTTCTGCTTTCCTCCTGTTTTTTTATATCCTCCCAGTTGGATTTGATTTCCTGGATGTCTTTAACTTTTTTATTTTCAAAGACATGGGGATGTCTCCGGATCATCTTTTTTGATATATCTTCTATTACATCGGATATATTAAACTCACCGGTCTCTTCAGACATTCTTGTTAGAAAGAGTATCTGGAAGAGGAGATCACCCAGCTCTTCCTTAAGCTCCTTCGGGTGTCCGCTATCAATGGCATCAATGACTTCGTAGGCCTCTTCTATCAGATATCTCCCCACATCTTCTTTCTTCTGGTCAATGTCCCATGGACATCCATCGGGGGATCTTAATGTCTGTATTATTTTTAGAAGCTTTTGGAACCCCTGTTCGGACTGTGAGGAAGGATCTCGCAGCTCTGTTTTTTTAGTCATGATTCTCCCATTCTTCCTCGAAGGCAAACCTTTCTTCTTTAAAAAGCGTCACACAGGCATCAACTGCCTCAGCATCATAAAGAATCCCTTTGTTCTGTGAGATTTCCTCTAATGCCCTGTCTATACCGAAAGCTGCTCGGTAGGGCCGGTGAGAGCACATGGCCTCAACCACATCGGCCACGGCCAGGATCCTCGCTTCCAGAATAATATCTTCACCGGAAAGACCTTGATGATATCCGGAACCGTCCAACCTTTCTTGATGTTGAAGCACGATCTGGGTAACAGCCTCCGGGCATCTTGTTTTTTGCAATATGTCGTAGCCTACCTGTGGGTGGGACTTAACCATATCGAATTCGATTTCGCTCAACCGGCCGGGCTTGCTGAGAATTTCAGACGGCACATTTATCTTGCCGATGTCATGTATCACCGCGGCCGTATGGAGATCTCTAATCCGCTCCTCTGGAAGGTTCATCTCTTCGGCGATGGCGCAGGCGAGCTGAGCTACCCGTCGTTGATGACCGGCAGTATAGGGGTCTCTCATTTCTACTGTTGCCGCCAGGGCATTGACGGTTCCATCTAAAGCGGCTTGCAACCTTTTGTAACTTTTTTCCAGTTTCTTTTCTGTCCGCTTGCGTTCGGTGATGTCACGTATAGATTCGATGGCACCGACCACATTTCCCCTGTGATCAAATATGGGGCTTGCCTTTGCCCATAGAAACAGATCCTGTCCTTTTACGAAAGGGACATCCGTTTCGACGATAAGGCAGTTTTTTTCCTTGCTGATAAAGGAATACTTTTTTTCTATTTCTTCGTCAGGTTTAAACACAAGATCAATCAATACAGGTCTTCTTGTGTTATAAAATGGGATGGCATATTCATAGTTACCTTTGCCCACCATATCTTTGGCCTTGACGCCGGTCATTTCTTCAATAGCCCGGTTCCAGGTGACCACCTTGCCTTCAAGGTTAATAGCAAAGGTGGCGTCAGGCAGAAAATTAATAATGTCGGCAGATCGCTGTTCTGATTCTTTGAGAGCCTCCTCAGTCTGCTTGCGCGTGGTAATGTCACGGGCGATACCGATCCTGCCTGTGGTCTTCCCCTTGGCATCCAGCAGTGATGTCACATTTACCTCTACAGGGATTTTCTTCCCGTCTTTATGTGCAATCTCGATCTCGTAAATGGGGATCGTTTCTCCGGAAAGACCTCGTCTGAAGCGGTCAATCGTTGATTCTATGTATTCAGGGGCAAGTATTTCGGTGAAAGAACGTCCTATCCAATCCTTCGTGGAATAGCCGACGGTCTTTTCACCTGCGGGGTTAAGGTAGGTACACTTACCTTCTTTGTCCAGAGTGAAGATGATATCAGTTGCAGTCTCAGTTAGTCCGCGGTATTTCTCCTCGCTTTCCCTCAGCGTTTTTTCCATCTCATGTTTATAAAGAGCTGTTTCAATGACGGTATGAAGTTCACTTTCACCGAACGGTTTTAGTATATAGCCAAATGGCTCTGTTATTTTTGCCCTTTGCAGGTTTACATCATCCGCGTAGGCGGTGAGATATACAACGGGGATATCGAGACGGGAATATATTTGATCAGCGGCGTCTATACCATTCATATTGCCTTCTAACACAATATCCATCAGCACTAAATCCGGGTGTGCCTTCTTTGCCTTTTTAACAGCCTCCTCACCGGAGGTGGCAATACCGGAAATGCCATATCCAAGATTTTCCAGGATTCCCTTTATATCCTCAGCAACAATTCGTTCATCCTCAACTACCAGAATCTTTTTTTTCATCATTGTCTCAATCCTCTCATGTGTCATTCCCGCCTGTCTGCCGTGCCTGCACAGGCAGGCGAAAGCGGGAATCTGACAATTCTTACTAAAAGGCAAACCCTTTCTCTGTGAAAAGTCTCACACAGGCATCTGCCACCTCAGGATCATAAAGAATACCGTTGTTCTGTGAAATTTCCTCTAATGCTTTCTCTATACCGAGGGCCGGCCGGTAGGGTCGGTGAGAAGACATGGCCACAGCCATGATCCTTGCTTCCAGAATGATATCCATAAGTACGAGATCCGGGTATGTCTTTCCCGCTTCTTGAACGGCCTCCTCTCCTGTGGAGATAATGGCGGGAACAATGTATCCAAGCCTCTCAAGCGTTTCTATTATATCTCTGGCTACCATTCTTTCGTCCTCAACTACCAGAATCCTTGTTTTTTTCTCCATTGTTACTGCCACCTTTCACACATACTTACACACTAAACGTAATCTTAAACACAGCCCCGCCTGCCTGTGCGTGTCCGCCCGCAGACAGGCCATCTCTTTCAATCTCCAGGTCTCCCTTTAGTTGCCGGGTCAGCTCACTTACTAACCGCAGCCCCAGTGTTTTTATATTGGTAATATCCATATCTTCCGGAAGTCCGATACCGGTATCACTTACGATCAATGTTAATCTGTTGTCCTTATCCGTGTGGAGGTTTATAGAGACTTCTCCTCTTCTATTATCGGGAAAGGCATGTTTCAGGGAATTGGAAACCAGTTCATTTGTGATCAGGCCGCAGGGTATCGCCTTGTCAATACTTAAAAGCACATCAGCGCAATTGATGTTCAGTCTGACGGTATTCGTATCAACACTGTAAGTATGGAAGAGGTGTCGTGTTATGCTTTTTATGTAGTCGGCAAAGTCAATCCTTGCCAGGTCTTCAGATTGGTATAACTTTTCATGGACGAGTGCCATGGAGAGGATACGATCCCGGCTCTCTTTGAACATTTCAAGTGATTCTTTATCTTTTATATATCGGGACTGGAGATTGATGAGACTGGAGATGATCTGCAGGTTGTTCTTGACACGATGGTGAATTTCCTGCAGAAGCACTTCTTTCTCCCTCAGCGATGCCTTGATCCGGTCCTCCGCACGCTTGCGGTCGGTGATATCGCGTGTAATCCCTATAATCCCAATGGGCTGACCTTCCGGGTCGTGCAGAAACCTTATTGTAGACTCTGTCCAGATTGTGGAATCATCCTTGCGCCGTTGCTCAAGCTCCAGCACTCGCGACCAGGATGCTTTCCCCTGCTGTGTCTTATCTGCGGCCAGCTCTTCACCAAAGGCCTCCATAGCAATTGCAAGGGAAGCGGGAGCCATCATTTCTTCTAATGACAGGGCAATCGCTTCGTCAACGCTGTAGCCCCCGAGATGCGTAACGGAGGGGCTCATATAGGTGAGTCGGAGGTTCATATCCATCGTCCAGATGACATCTGTCGTGTTCTCGGCGATCAGACGGTACTTTTCCTCGCTCTTCAGCAGCGCCTTTTCCGCCCGCTTGCGTTCCCGCCGCACCTCGGCGTCGCGCAACTCTCGCTCAATGGCGGGAATCAGCCGGGCGAGATTGCCTTTCGTGAGGAAATCATGGGCGCCGGCCTTCATTGCTTCCACGGCTGTTTCTTCACCAATTAAGCCTGAGATGAGAATGAAGGGAATGTCCAGATTACTTTTCTTCAAGATCTTCAACGCCTCCAGGCCGCTGAAGGATGGCATGGAATAGTCGGAGAGAACTATGTCCCACGGTTGCCTGTCAAGGGACTCTTTCATGGCCGCAGGCGTATCGACCCGTTCAAACGTCACGTCGTAGCCGCCACGCCGCAGTTCGCGTGCCAGCAGCATGGCATCGTCTTCAGAGTCTTCTACAATCAATGCTCGGAGAAATGTGGTCATTTTATTGTTCCCTTTCCGGTTACTTCCTGGCCTTTGCGTTCATGGCTGAATTATACCACTGAAAATTGTTCCGGCCCTTTTCCTTGGCGTGATACATGGCGATGTCGACATTCTTCAGCAATTCGTCAATATCTTCGCCGTCGTCGGGATACATGGCAACTCCCACGCTTGTGGTGATATTGAGTTCGTTGGCCTCGAGCAAAAAGGGCTCTCGAAATGTCTCAAGAACTTTTAGGGCAACCGTGGCCGCGTCTTCCGCCCAGACTATTTCCGGCAGCAGGAACAGAAATTCGTCGCCTCCCATGCGGGCGATGGTATCACCCTTGCGCAGGAGCCCCGTCAGGCGCTCGCTGACATTTTGCAGTAGCAGGTCTCCCACTTTGTGCCCCAGCGAATCATTGACGTCCTTGAATCGATCCAGGTCGAGCAGCATAACAGCCATTTTTTTCTGGTCCCGCTGCGCGTGGGCCAGTGCCAGTGTAAAACGGTCATTGAACAGCACCCGGTTTGGCAGGCCGGTCAGTGGGTCATGAGTGGCCATATAGGCAAGTTTATCCTCCGCAAGCTTGCGATCGGTGATGTCCCGGGCGACACCACGAAACCCGATAGGCTGCCCTGACGAGTCCTGCATCAGGGAGGTGGACAGCTCGAGAACCAGGATGGTGCCGTCTTTTTTGATTATTTCATAGTCAGTAACCTTTTCGGGTTTTCCTGTCCTGTATATTTGATTAAAGATATGGTACATTTTCTTAGAGGTTTCCGGCGTGGTGTATTCCCGGTTATTTATACCCGTTATTTCGTCCCGAGAATACCCCGACATTTCGCATATTGAATCATTGAAAAATATGAGGTTTCCGACAAGGTCAATCTCAAAATAACCATCCTCGATGTTGTCAATAATGGTTCGGTACCTCTCCTCACTCGCCCTCAGCGCTTTTTCCATCTTGTGTTTGTATAGGGCCGTTTCAATGGTGGTATGCAGTTCTCTTTCTTCAAACGGTTTTAGTATGTAGCCAAATGGCTCTGATATTTTTACCCTCTGCAACTTTTCTTCATCCGCATAGGCGGTGAGATACACAACAGGAATACCGAAGCTGGAATATATTTGATTAGCAGCGTCTATGCCATCCATATTGCCTTCTAACACGATATCCATCAGCGCTAAATCCGGGTGTGTCTCCTTTGCTTTTTTAACAGCCTCCTCACCGGAAGAGGCTATACCGGATACGTCATATCCAAGATTGTTCAGGGTCTTCTTTATATCTTCTGCGACAATCCTTTCATTCTCAACGACCAGAATTTGTTTTTTCATTTGAAGGTAACCTCGTTACTTGTTGCTTGTTCCCCAAAGATGATCTTAACAGATGTTCCACCACTTCCATCAACCTCGATGGTGCCATGAAGCTGATCTGTTAAAGTGTTCACCAATTGCAAACCCAGCGATTCCGTATTTTTGAAGTCCAGATTTTCCGGAAGGCCGATGCCATTGTCGCTGACAACGAGTGTATACTTATTATCGTTATCTGAATGGAGTTTAATGGAGATTTTGCCATTTCTGCTATCCGGGAATGCATGCTTCAGAGAATTTGAAATTAGTTCATTGATAATCAAGCCGCAGGGAATAGCTGTGTTGATGTCCAGTAAAGCGTCTCTGGCATCAACTTTCAGTTTGATGGCATTGGTGTTTACGCTGTAAAGACGGAGCAGATCATTTGTAAGATTCCTGATGTATTTAGAAAAGTCAATGCTGGCCAGATTCCTGGACTGGTATAACTTTTCATGCATGAGTGCCATTGACCTGACACGGTTCTGGCTGTCTTTGAACATCTCCAGAGCCTCCGCATCCTTGATGTATCCTGCCTGCAGATTTAAAAGACTGGAGATTACCTGCATATTGTTTTTGACACGATGGTGAATTTCCTGCAGAAGCACTTCTTTCTCCCTCAGCGATGACTTGATCTTGTCTGCCGCATACTTGCGCTCGGTGATGTCAACATGGGTTCCCACCATCCTGAGGGCGCTACCGCCGGCGTTCCTTTCAACTACCTTGCCCCTGCTCCGTATCCACCGCCACTTTCCAGATTTTGATCTCA
>JAUVKS010000102.1 GCA_030596145.1 Pseudomonadota bacterium
ATAATGCCTGGCCCGACAAAGCCATAAAGTATGCGCACCTTGTGCTTTCGGCCCTGTATGGAAATTGTTTCAAAGACGGGAGAGGAACCTTTCAGTAACTGTCTTATAGCCCCTTTGCTGACACCGATATCCTTCCAGTAGGACATGTTGGATGAGGAAAAAACCTGGCCGTTGCGGTAAAGGAGACGAAAAAATGTTTTCTTTACCCCTCCCGCCCGGGATTCAACAACCGCCACGCTCTTGACCGCATCGATTCCTTTCACAGCCAGAAGAGTGGAAAATTTGCCCACCTGATCCCGAAGCTCCCGGTCCGTCTGTTCTTTCATAACGGAGGTAACAAGAATGTAAAAGAAGAAGAATGCCAGCAAAGACGAAATGGTGAAGATTGCCGCATACCAGAGCGTTAAGCGAAATGCCAGAGTATGGCGAAGGTTAATCAGTTTCTTTAAGAACATATCCCACTCCGCGAACTGTGTGGATCAGCTTGTTTGCGAAATCCTTGTCGATTTTATCGCGCAGCCTGCAGATCCTGGCCTCTACTACGTTTGTCATGGGATCGAAATTATAGTCCCACACATGTTCCATGATCATGGTTTTTGAAACCACCCCCCCTGCATTTCGTATCAGATATTCGAGGAGGGCAAACTCAAGGGGCTGGAGTTCTATCTTGCGGCCTTCCCGTGTGACCTCGCGGGTGAGGAGGTTCATGGATAGATTGCCCAGTGAAAGGCGTGTAGGTTCCGAAGCGCCGGTAGACCTCCGGATCAACGCCTGTACACGCGCAAGGAGTTCGGAAAAGGCGAAGGGTTTTGTCAGATAGTCATCGCTCCCCGTCTGAAGACCTTTTATCCGGTCATCGATTGACCCTTTGGCACTCAGGATAATGATCGGAGTGTTGATTTTCTCCTGCCTCAGCCTTTCTATAAGTGTCAGGCCATCTACTTTTGGCAGCATGATATCAATAATGGCGGCGTCATAGGGTTCCGTTAAGACCTTATGCAGGCCATCCTCCCCGTCAGCCGCGTGATCCACCGCATAACCGGCGGCCTTCAAACCCTTCTGAACAAAAGAAGTGATTTTCAAATCATCTTCGACTAATAGTATCCGCATAACATGTCAAGCCCTTGAATTTCTCCCATTTGATCTTTCAATTTGGACAATCAGTAACGTTTTAGCGCTAAATCACAAAGGTAATCTGTAATAGTTTATAAGATATCAAATTAGCGCTTGAAATGCGAACCGGATTTTTGAGATATATTCGTAATCTTATCTCTTTCTTTTTACTCGTTTTTCTGTTATCATTTTCTTTATAATAAAAAGAAGGAGGAGGTCATAGCAATGCGCTTCAAACAGTCTATTCTGATATTGGCAATTATACTTTTCCTCTTTCCGATTGTATCTTTTGCCGAAAGCGACGAGATCTTCACCAACTCCATCGATATGAAGTTCGTTTTGATTCCCAAAGGTACCTTCCTGATGGGAAGCCCCTCGAATGAACCAAAAAGAGAAAGTGACGAACGGCAACACCGTGTCACCATCAGTCAGCCTTTCTACCTCCAGACAACGGAAGTGACAGTGGGACAGTGGCGTTCATTCATAAATGATACCGGTTACAGGACAAAGGCGGAAATACAAGGTTGGTCCATGATATGGACAGGGAGTAAATGGGTAAAGAAAAAGGGGTATTACTGGGATAATCCTGAGTTCCCACAAACAGAAACGCACCCGGTGACCTGCCTTTCTTGGAATGATGTTCAGAAATTCATAGAGTGGCTGACAGGTAAGGAAGGAAAAACATATCGTCTTCCTACTGAGACCGAATGGGAGTACGCATGCCGAGCCGGCACAACAACTCCCTTTTATACTGGAAATTGTATTTCAACAGATCAGGCAAATTATGATGGGACTCATCCCATGCCGGGCTGCCCCGAGGGGGAATACAGAAAAGGACCTGTCGAGGTGGAAAGTTTTGAGCCAAATCCCTGGGGTTTGCACGACATGCACGGCAACGTCTGGGAGTGGTGTCAGGACAAGTATAAGAGGGATTATCCTTCAGGTCGTGTAACCGATCCGAAAGGTCCCACTTCAGGTTGGGAACGTGTCCTTCGCGGTGGCTCCTGGCATAATTACGCGGGGCACATTCGATCCGCGCTTCGCTACAGGTACTATCCGGATAAGTGGCTCAACTACAGCGGGTTTCGTCTTGCCCAGGATTATTAGCCTCATGAAATAATTTTAAATTGCGGTAATCGACTCAAATTGTATTTCACGGGGCAGGCCAAGCCACTCGACTTTTTGGTAATTCTGTAGGTTGGCATTTTATATGCCACCGTTCGCGGTCGGGTGTAAAACCCGACCCTACAATCCTCTATGCAGCTTTTGGTGGTTACGCAAAGGATTTTCCCCAACTTTTCACGAAATCGTCAGGTTTGGGTTTCGGGATTCAGAACCCTCCCCATAAATAAAATCGTTTTTGTCTCCAGGTCTCGAATTATAAAGATAAAGGGGCGGTCGGCAGTTACCTCAACGGGCGGATCAGGCATTGCTGTAGCCCCCACGACTACTGCCGTTGCCGCAGCCGCCTCCGTACCCTTTTCGTCCACTGCGATAAAGGCCTTATGAAAAACGTCTGAAATGAAGAGGTCACGGCTGCCGTCCATACCTGAAAAATCGGCGGCTGTGGGATTAAAGGCGTCGGACATTCCCATTCGCGCAAGAACTTCATTAAGGCCGAGGCTGAACTCAAACGTAAATTTAGGCATGGTTAGACTTACGTTTGCAGAAGACAACCCCGCCAGGATATTATCAACCTTGTTCTCCGTAAGAGAGCTTTCAAAAGCATTGAACAACCATCCGCTCTTGGGGATAAAGATTACCATTGAGAGTTCCTGGCCGTCGTAGGGAAGTTCCACAGCCTGATAGTCTCTGCCTTCAGCATATCTGAAATGCTTCACTTGGGACATCATGTCAACGATGACTTCGCTGCCGTCGAGCAGGTGAAAGGCACCCGACCGGGTGGCAGACTCATTAAACGGAAAATTCCAGGCGGCATTAAAGTAGATCGCGTTGGTAAGCACCAGACGCGTCAAAGACGAAATAGAGCCCTGAGGCAGCAAATCCTCAATTTTGCCTTCCGTCTCGTCGCTGACCCAGTCATTGATGGTTACGCGGGACTCTTCCGGCGCAGTGGCAAAATTCAGCAACCTTAAACCCGCGCCATAGTTCTCCGCCAGTGTGTCCAGAAATCCGGACAGGAACGAGTAACCTTCCTGCCCCCAAATCGAGTTGGCAATGTTGAGCCGGAATCCTTCCCCGTCGGTCCCTTCCGCACCTTCTCCGCGGCTCGTTAATTCGAGATCGAGCGCATTAAACGCGGGATGCAGCTTGTCCTGGCCCAGGGTGAAACTCAGCGCATTCGCCATCTGTTGTTCGGTCCTATTTTTCGCTCCGGCATAGGTCATCGCCAGCGCCAGCGAAATACTGTAAGGCGAATAGATCAGGTTATCATCCCCTTGCCGGATGGCCCGGTACATATCAAAAGCAAAATCGGTGTTTCCCTCAACCAGTTCATCCAGATCCGACTGACTGGTTTCAGGGGTCATGTCCCGCCCCTTGTCCGATTTAACCAGATTCCCCTGGGATGCACTCGACGAGGACCCACCACCACCACATGCGGCTGCTAAGAACCCTGTAAGCAAAACCACCAGACACAATACCAATAATTTCCGTGCAAACATTTTCATGATCTTCACCTTTTTACAAAAAACCAGGCAAATGATGACCCCCGATGTTCAGGCGTCGAGAGCTTTGAAAAATATACTATTGTCATTGCGAATCCGCCTCAGGCGGATGAAGCAATCTCAAGATTACCTGTAATTACGAACAGATTGCCGCGCCTGCCTGTGCCTCAGCAGACAGATCGCTTCGTTCCTCGCAATAACTGAGGCTGCGGTTACGCAAAGTCCTCCTTAAGTACAAGGTTGCCGGATGATCATACCAAAACCAAAGTTGATGCATTCGCAAAAAGTCCAAATCTTGTCACTCCCGCGGAAGCGGGAGTCTATAACACCTTACAATAACTGGATTCCCGCCTACGCGGGAATGACAGAGAGAAACGAAACCCGACTTTTTACGAATGCATCAAAGTTGCAGGATTTGCTTTTACCTGAACAAAGTATGCCCCAAAGATGGTTGTGTGTCAAGTACCTCCGGCAAAGCCCGGAGCCCTGCAGGTTACGCTTCAAAAGGAAACTGAGCGAGTATGGACCCGATCCCCCTTTCCGCCAAAAAGACTGGCGGATTTTCGAGAAGGGGGGCGGGTGTGGGTAAAACTGTAAAAGCCTTTTGTGATCGATAGAGAAATGTTTCACCCAAAAATATTGTAATAAATGTACATTTATTGTATAGTTAGACGAATCAATTATTGCCTGATTCGGGGGTGTGCAGTCAGGAACGTATTAAGAGGGGACTTACCTCTTTGAGAATCTTGAGATGACGCAATAGGGGAGAAAAAATATGAAGATAGCAAATAAGATAAGCCTTTCATTTCTTATAACAGCCCTGGTACTTATATGCATTGCAGTGCCCCTTATCTATATTATTGTCGAGAAAAACATTGAAACTGCCATATTCTCACAATTGGAGACAACAGCCCAGTCAAGAGCAAAACATATAGAGACATTCTTGGAGATGCAGAAAGAAAAAACATTGCAGTTATCCCAGAGCATAGTCCTTAGAAGGTTTTTGCGTGCAGACGAAGAGGGTACTGATTATGCGGAAGATTTTGCTATTGCTGTAAAAAGACTGGATGGAACAGAAGCGATTAACAAATATATTGATGAAATCTTTGTTTTAAATGCGGAAGGTAAGGCAGTTATCTCCAGCGATAGACGCAGAATTGGCTTGGACAGATCCATGGATATTTATTTTTTGGGTGCAAAGTTAGGACCGTATATTAAGGATGCTTATTTTTCCAGGACAACAGGGCAACCGTCGTTTGCCATCTCTGCTCCCATTACAGACGAAAACACAAACAGGCTTTTAGGTGTGGTTGTCGCCAGGATCAGTCTGGGTTGGTTAGACAGGATAACCGCTGAAAGAACCGGCCTCGGCGAGACAGGGGAAACCTATCTGGTAAATCAATATGGCTTTATGATAACCAACTCCCGCTTTATGAAGGATACCCCCCTGAAAGTAAAAATCGAGACTGAAAACGCAAGAAAATATTTTCAAGATGTTAGCCTGACCGGCACTAAAGAATATTTATACGATCCCCTTATATATACAAATTATAGAGGGGCAACGGTCCTGGGAATGCACATACCTATACCGGAGATGAGTTGGAATCTCTTTGTTGAAATTGATGAGTCCGAGGCATTTGCGCCTCTCGTCAAATTAAAAATCATTTTTATTATCATAATGGTTTTCGGCATAATAATAACGTGGGTGGCAGGCAATGTTGCTTCAAGGATAATAACCAGGCCGATTCGCAAGCTGCATGCAGGAACCGAGATAATAGGCAGTGGCAATCTGGACTATAAAGTTGGCACGGACTCAAAGGACGAGATCGGTCAACTCTCCCGGGCCTTCGATGAAATGACGGAGCATCTGAAAGAGACTACCACATCGATAGATGAACTCAACAAAGAGGTTGCCGAGCGCAAACTGGCGGAGGAAGAATTGTGTCAGGAAAAGAAGTTTTCTGAAAGCCTCGTTGATACCGCGCAGGTCATTATGCTTGTACTTGACACAAAAGGCCGAATCGTCCGCTTTAATCCCTACATGGAAGAGATTTCAGGGTATCGTCTAAAAGAGGTGGAAGGAAAGGACTGGTTTTCCACCTTCCTGCCGGAGCGCGATCATGGCCGTATCCGTGAATTATTCCAGAAGGCAGTAGCGGACATTCAGACACGCGGCAACGTTAATCCCATTGTTACAAAGGACGGGCAAGAACGTTTGATCGAGTGGTATGATAAAACACTCAAAAACGCCTACGGCAATATTGTCGGAGTGCTTGCGATCGGGCAGGACATCACCGCCCGCAAACAGGTGGAGGCAAAGCTGAAAGAAAGCGAGGAACGTTACAGGCAAATCGTAGAAAATGCAAATGATATAATTTTCAGGACCGACGACAAGGGGTTTTTCACTTTTGGAAATCTCATTGCCGCAAAAATGGCCGGATATTCCGAAGAGGAGGTCATGGGCATACATTTTCTCGAACTGATTCGCCCGGATTACCGTGCCGAAGCCGCAAAGTTCTATGGATTACAGTTCGCCAAAAAAATCAAGAGTACCTATTATGAATACCCGGTTGTTAGAAAAGATGGAACAGAACTATGGCTCGGGCAGAATGCTCAGTTGATAATGGAGGATGGCTGGATTACGGGCTTCCAGGCCGTTGCGAGAGACATCACCGACCGCAAACGGGCGGAGGAGGCGCTGCAGGAGAGTGAACAAAAATTCAAGGCCATGAGCGGGACGGCCAATGACGGCATTATCATGCTAAATGACGAAGGAAATGTTACCTATTGGAACGAAGCGGCAGAAAGGATATTTGGTTACACCGACCAGGAGATTATGGGTAAGAATTTTCACCTTATTATTGTACCCAAACGCTATCATGAAGCCCACAATACGGGATTCAGTAAATTCAAGCTGACCGGTCAGGGGGCTGCCGTAGGCCAAACCCTTGAACTGATGGCCCTGAAAAAGGACGGAACTGAATTCCCCGTAGAGCTGTCCATGACCTCGACAAAGTTACAAGACAGATGGAACGCCATAGGCCTCATACGCGATATAACCGATCGCAAACGGGAGGAAGAGGAATTGCGACAGGCCCAGAAAGAGGCTGAAGCAGCCAGCAAGGCAAAGAGTGAGTTTCTCGCCGGCATGAGCCATGAAATCA
>JAUVKS010000148.1 GCA_030596145.1 Pseudomonadota bacterium
AACCCTCTTGACCCATCAGGAGATACCCTATTCAATAGCTGTTGTCGTGGATTCATTCAAGGAAGATGAAAGCAGAAACCTGATCAGTATCCATGCCACCATTAACGTGGAAAAAAAATCACAAAAGGGTATACTTATCGGGAAACAGGGTTCCATGCTGAAGGAAATCGGGAGACAGGCAAGACTGGAAATGGAAAAGTTTTTTGTCGTCAGGATATATCTAAAACTGTTCATCAGGGTCACAAAAGACTGGACCAAAGACTCAAAGATGCTCAAGGAATTTGGGTATTAAAACTCCTCGCAACAAGCTGCGGGAAATCTTCGAAATGTAGGGTGGCATTTTATATGCCACCAGTTGCGGTCGGGTATAAAACCCGACCCTACGAGGTTAACATCAAGTGAAACCGGTTGTTGCAATCATAGGAAGACCCAACGTCGGTAAATCGACCTTATTCAATCGTCTGTCCAAAAGGAAGAAGGCCATCGTGATCGATGAACCAGGCGCCACAAGAGATAGAAACTACGGGGATTGCACCTGGAACGACAGGGAATTCATGCTAATAGACACGGGTGGATTCGAGCCTATTTCCACGGAAAGAATACTGATCCAGATGCGCGAACAGACCAGCCTTGCCATAGAGGAAGCTGACGTAATCATCTTTCTCATGGATGGAAAGGAGGGTCTGACACCATCAGACGAAGAGATTACAAAGATCCTCAGGGAAGTTGAAAAACCAACCATTTTTGTCATTAATAAAATCGACGGGCCGAAACACGAGGAGTTAGCCTATGAATTCTACCGGTTGGGGGTTGAAAAGCTCTACACAATATCCGCCGAACATGGAGTAGGCGTTGGAGAATTGATGAATAGCGTTGTCGAACATCTTCCTCCACCCGTTGAGGCAGATGAAGATGAAGACAGAATAAGAATCGCGGTAATAGGAAAACCTAATGTGGGAAAATCCTCCATGATCAACAAGATGCTGGGTTATGAGAGGACTATAGTCAACCCCATCCCGGGAACTACCAGAGACGCCATAGACACCCCTTTCGAACTGGATGACAGAAAATACCTATTGATCGATACCGCGGGCATAAGACGAAAAAGCAAGATAAGCCTTACCCTTGAGCAATACAGTGTTATTCAGGCAATCAAGACCATAAGCAGAAGCGACATAGCCCTGATACTCATAGACGCCGAAGAAGGAATAACGGATCAGGACACGAAAATTGCGGGACTGGCCTTAGAGCGGGGGGTTGTCTGCATAATAGTCGTCAACAAATGGGATATTATTGAAAAAGACAACAGCACCATGGGAAACTATGTAAAAGATATCAAAGACAAACTGAAATTTCTCTACTTTGCACCGACAATTTTCGTGTCAGCCCTTACCGGTCAAAGGGTACTCACGATATTTGATACGATAGAAACGGCGTATAGCCAACATACAAAAAGGATTCAGACATCCTTGTTGAACAAAAAAGTTCAGGAATTCCTCAAAATGAACCCTCCCCCACGCTACCGGCACAAGGAACATAACTTCAGCTATATTACCCAGACATCCATAAAACCTCCCACCTTCGTGTTCTTTGTCCGCGAACCGAAGGCCGTCCACTTTTCATACCAGCGCTACCTGACCAATAAAATAAGAGAAGAATTCGGCTTCGACCAGGTACCAATCAGGCTCATATTCAGGAAAAAGGGCAAGTAACCTGCTATCGGCTATAGCCGATAGCAGGAAGCACAAAGGCACATAGTTACAAAGGCACAAAGTAGGAACCGACATCCCCATCTACCCGCATTTCACTTCCCCCTTTTATCAAGGGGGATCGAGGGAGATTTTGGCCCGTTTGGGGAACAGGCCCTACCTTCTTCCTTTGTGCCTCTGTGCCTTTGTCACTTTGTGCCTCTTTAGAACTTCGTTCTTTTTTAATCTTCTCAAGTTTTTTCTTCTGTACACTCAGAGTTTCAGGCAAACTAAACAGCTCTATGGGAAGTTCCTCATCTTCTATCTTGAAACAATTTACCCCCACAATCGGCATTTCTCCCGATTCAATGGCATTCTGGTACTCATAAGCCGCGATGGAGATCTCTTTGTGTATCCACCCTTTTTCGACAGCCTTGACAATGCCGCCCATATCGTCAATTTTTTCTATAATTGAATGAACCTTTTCTTCCATTTCACCGGTCAAAGATTCCACAAAGTAAGATCCGCCCAGGGGATCTACGGTATTGGCCACACCGGCTGTGGAGCGGTACACCCTGCTTCACGATAATCGTAACCGGCAAAACTGAGTTGTGTCCACGTACGTCCTCTATACACGGTCGGGTGGACACCGCGAATATAGGGTTCTTCCCCCGGAAAGCCCAGATCACGCAGATAGTCCATATCGGCTACATGTTCAGGGGTATATAAGGGTTCAACGGAAAAACCGGAAAGAGTTTTAAACTTATCCTTATTCATTCGACAAAACCTCTTGGTATCATTGATAATTTCTACTTCCATAAATTGCCATCTATAACTATTACTTTCAGAGAACAACCTAACCCGGACGAGCCGGAAGCGTTCAAAGGTTCACGGTTCAAGGTTAGTTGCAGGTTGGGTTGAGGCACGAAACCCAACAAAAGCCTCTATGTAGCGCAAGGCTTTAGCCTTGCCATTGTTCCGGCAGGGCTGAAGCCCTGCACTACGCTGATCTCCGATATATGATTCCTTTGAAGCGCCCCTGCCAAATTCTTTTGCCATTTTTGCAAGAACTTTACAATTAAGGGACTAATACTTTCAAAAACGTGTTTCGTAGCTCAACAACACTCGGTCAATATTTAAAGGAGAAAAAGGTATCAAACAGCCTCTTACTTCAATGGCTATTCCAAAGTGTGATTTTGAAACACTCTCACAATTGATCCACCCTTTGCAACAAGTTTCTCTTCTTCATTAAGGATTTCCGCTTCCGCACTAATCAGATGCCCTCCACGATTGATAACCTTTCCGCGCCCAATTAAATCGCCGCTGCCAACATGAACGGGAACAAAATATTGAATCTGCATGACAGCGGTTACCATCGTCTCTCCATCCTTCAAAAAAGGGATTACAGATAATCCACATGCGGTATCAACAAGGGATGCAGCTACTCCACCATGGACACTACCCCAGAGGTTTTTGTGCTTGTCCCCTAATTTGATTCTTAATGATGATCCAGACTCGCCAACATTCTCCAACTGCATGGAAAGAGTCTTGTAATATGGAATACTATTTATCATTGATCGCACCTTCTCTAAATCTTTCCATGAAAAATTGTTTGGCATAGCAACCCCCTTAATTAAATGGAATATCAAAACATGAGAAAATAATTGAAGGCACTTTCCCTCACAATCTTATCAAGGGGGCGTTCGGTCAGAGATAAAATCTTTACGATTCATCTCTGACCGAACATTGATGGTCTCGTAAAAAGTCAGGAAAACACTCATTTGTCATTCTGAGCGATAGGGAAGAATCTGATATCATTGAGATTCTTCGTCGCTTCGCTCCTCAGAATGACACTGTGTGGACTTTTTACGAAGGCATCAACATTGATAAGGAGGGAATCCCTATCGTGAACATCACACAAAAGTCCTGCAAAAATTGACGCACTCGTAAAAAGTTAAAAAATACCATTTCCCGTCATTCCGGCGAAAGACGGAATCCAGTATTTTCAAGCAGTTGTAGATCCTCTGGACTCCGGTTTTCACCGGAGTGACGACTTTTCACGAAACCATCAAAATTAATTTGTTCCCGTTTTTCATATTTAAACCTCGTGAAGATTCCTCGGAGATATCGTCAAGATTTCAGCCCCATTGGAGGTAATTAAAAGAGTGTCTTCCAGTTTTACGACTTCGCCGACAGATTTCCACATTTCAAGTTCAAGGGTTACTACATTGCCTTCCTTGAAAATTTCTTGATTATTTTTGTGAAGTAAGGGTGGCTCGTTTAACTCAAGGCCGATGCCGTGACCAACAAAAGACAACTTCCGGGGATTCCCCCCCAGTCGCATAAAGTAAGAATCCATATTGACCTCCGCAGCAAATTTCATGGCCATGTTATAGATATCACTACACGTCACACCAGGCCTCAAGTTCATAATAACTCGATCGGCTATCTCTTTCATTCCCTCATAGAGCAATCTGCAGCTTTCAGGCGACTTCCCTACTACATACGTTCGGCTTTGGTCAGAATGATAACCATTATAATATGTTGGTATATCTACTACGACCATTTCCCCCTTTTTTATCTTTTTAGCTGAGGCGCCAAGGGGAATGGCATGACTCAGCCCCACGCCGGTAATCGACTGGACTCTGCCGGCTATTTTCGACAGGTTTTCACCGGAAGCGAGAGGTCCAGGACCCATGAAAAAATCAAACTGGCGAATAAAATATAGACCTTCGTGGCCGGCTCGCCGGTGAGCATGCTCTATTTCGGCTGATAACTCCAATTCTGTCATTCCTTCACGGAGTACTTCCAATATCCTTTCATGCCCCTGATTGACACTGCGACAGGCCTCACGTATATTCTCCACCTCTTTGGCATCTTTAACCTTCCTTTGCTCCAGGACGAGATGGGATATATCAACGATTCTAAATTCGGAAAAAATCTTTGATAGCTGAAAATATGAGGTAGTCGGAAGGATATCCAATTCTGTTCCCAAAGTGCCACTGTTTATCTTCCATCTCTTCAGCAGCTCCTTTGCATCTTCAGCCCCCCTACACGGACTCACTTTGTCAGGGTTAATCCAGGTTTCTTCAATCGCAAAATCGAAGCCATTTATTACCATTAAACGATAATCTTCCGGCGTAATCAGCAGAATCGCCGGCTGTGTGGTTCCGGTATAATAATAGACAGACTTAGAATAGGTGAGGTATATGACGTCAATCCCAGAATCCGACATTTTCCCCTGAATATAACTTATCCTGTCAAGAGGTTGAAAGGATTTTATTCCCATTCCCATTCTATTTGATTTCACTATAAATCCCTCGTCTTTCCTTCAACTAAATGGGAGATGAACCATTTTATTTTTTTTAATACGCCCCCTCCCTCTGTGCCAATATAAGTGAGACACTTCCCAACCCATAATTTAGACTATAATAGAGGGTGGGGAAGGAGAAAGTAAAATGTTAGAGCACGTATCAATGGCAACTCAGATTAGCAAAGAAACGAGAAACACTCAAGTTAT
>JAUVKS010000199.1 GCA_030596145.1 Pseudomonadota bacterium
TGATCAGCGACACTCAATTTTCCTGGCTGGCGACAATTAAAATTCCCGGTTTATAAGGGAATTTTGATAGACTATTGAGCTCAAAAGAACAAGGGGGCTCAGATGGTCACAGATAGGCAGGTGAGATTACTGATGAAGTTATTGCAGGAGGAAAAGACGTTAATGGTGGCGGCGGCGAAATCGGGGATGGATGAGAAGACAGCTCGAAAATATAGAAAACTGAGGAAGACACCGAGTGAAGTGAAATGTGAACATAACTGGCGAACACGGGAGGACCCGTTTTTGGAAGTATGGGATGAAATCAGCTCTAAATTGCATTTAAATTCCGGTCTGGAAGCTAAAACTATTTTTAAGTATCTACAGCGGCGGTACCCGGGACAGTTTTTGGATGGGCAACTTCGTACCCTTCAACGCAGAGTGAAAATCTGGAGATCTATCGAGGGACCGGCGCGGGAAGTGTTTTTTGATCAGGTGTATAAACCAGGAATGCTTTGTCAGTCGGATTTCACCAGCATGAACAAACTGGATATCACAATAGCGGGGCATCCGTTTGATCATTTGGTTTACCATTTTGTTTTGCCTTACTCGAACTGGGAGACGGGAACGACATGCTTCTCGGAGAGCTTCGAGAGTTTGTCGGAGGGGGTTCAGAACGCCCTATGGGAGCTTGGCGGCGTTCCGGAATCGCACAGGACGGATCGTTTAACTGCTGCAGTTCATAAAGCCGGGCATCCAGAGGAGTTCACCCGGCGATATACAGGACTTATGAAACATTATGGCTTGCAGGGTCAGAAGATACAGAGTGCTTCTCCTAACGAAAACGGTGATGTAGAACAAAGTCACTATCGATTCAAGAAAGCGGTAGATCAGGTTCTGATGCTGCGTGGCAGCAGAGATTTTGCCGATCGAAGCGAGTATGCTTCTTTCCTCATGCGTTTGTTCAAACAGCTTAATTCCGGACGCAGGGTACGTTTTGAGGAGGAACTCAAAGTGTTGCGGCGATTACCTGAAAGGCGTCTTGAGGCCTGCAAACGTCTTGATGTAAGGGTGACGCGGGGCAGCACAATCAGGGTCAGTCATAATGTCTATTCGGTTGATAGCCGAATGATCGGAGAATCTGTCAATGTAAGGTTGTACGTTGAACATCTTGAGGTCTGGTACGCTCAGCGCAAGGTTGAGACTATCCCTCGCCAGAGGGGTGAAGGTAAACACTACATTCAATACCGGCATATCATCGACTGGCTTGTCAGGAAACCGGGAGCTTTTGAGAACTATCGTTACCGTGATGATCTTTTCCCCACAAGCCGTTTCAGGATGGCCTATGACGTGTTTAAAAAGCGGCATTCACAGCAAAAAGCCAGCAGGGAATATCTTAGCATATTGCATCTGGCAGCCAGGGAGAACGAGCGGTGTGTTGATGATGCGCTTCGTATGCTGATAGGCGAAAATGCCGTCATTACAGCCGATGCTGTCGAGGAGAAGGCGCTCAGCGGCAATAAACCGGAGCCGGTGACGGACGTGAACATAGCAGATGTGGATCTGGGTGAATATGACGCTCTTCTAAGTGAAAGGGTGGTGGTAACATGTTAACGGCTAAAGAGCGAAAGGTTCTTCTTTTGGAATGCCTTAAGACGCTCCATCTGCCGACGGTCCGTGAGTGTTACCAGGAACAGGCGGAAGAGGCCAGACGTGAAAGCTTAAGTTATGAGCACTATCTGTTCGAGGTTATGGAACGTGAGCGTGAAGTCCGAAAACAAAATCGAAAAATCCGCTTACTTCGGCAATCAAAGTTGCCGTTGGAAAAAACAATAGATACTTTCGACAGAAACCGTCTTCCGCGTAATGTGAACGCGCATCTTGATGTCTTGCTCGAAGGTTCTTTTATAGATCGTAAGGAGAACGTGCTGGCCTTTGGCAATCCGGGCAGTGGCAAGACACATCTTCTCTGCGCAATCGGCCAGGAAATGATCCATCAGGGCCGGCGCATCTTTTTTACACCGTGCAGCCTCCTGGTTCAAGACCTTCTGATAGCGAAGCGAGACCTGAAACTCAAGCGTATACTTAAACGGCTATCAAAATATGATGCGCTTATCATCGATGACATAGGCTATGTCCAGCAAAACCGTGAGGAAATGGAAGTTTTGTTCGTTCTGCTGGCAGAACGGTATGAACGAGGCAGTGTTATGCTCACGAGCAATCTCCCGTTCTCAAAGTGGGAAAAGATCTTCAAGGATCCGATGACAACAGCAGCAGCCATTGATCGTTTGGTTCATCACAGTGTGATACTTGAACTTAATCTATCCAGTTACAGACTAAAAGAATCAAACAAAGGAAGGAGAAAGAAGAAAATAAATTCGTCTGCAGAAAAACCTGGTTTTTCTGCTAGAAAGAAACGGGAATAATAATTGTCGTTGAAAAGGAAAAATGCTTGACGCTAGACAGAATCCCGAGGAATCCGCCAAGAAGCGCGGCGATAAATGTCTGATAGAACTGCAACTGAAGATTCAGAATAAAAATAGCTGGTAGTGTAAATATCATGCCCGCCACAACAACGCCTGAAGCGGATCCTATAGATTGGATAATAACATTCTCGCTGATTGTGCTCTTGCGCCTGAACATCCCTCCCATTCCCACGGCGAGTATAGCAATAGAAATAGCGGCTTCAAAAACCTGTCCTATCTTGAGGCCAAGATAAGCGGCCGCCGCCGTAAAAAGAACAGCCATAAGAATCCCTATAAAAACAGATCTTAGTGTAACTTCAGGTATCTTTTTGCCGGCAGGAATATAGGGAATATATTCTTCCCCGGGCTCTAATATGCTGTAGGCATTTTCAGGCAGTCCTTTTACACCATTTTCCTCTTCCATAAATCCTCCTTACTAAATGCGGTTCTCTTCGATTGATGATAAAAACCTGTTACTTTTATACAAAAATCACATTTGATATTGATGTTTACCGCAGATTTATGGGTGGTGTCAACATAATAGTCTAGAAAATTGGATATCCTTAGAATTAAAGTATTTCCTGTTCCAGCTCCAGATAAATTCCAAATTTATCATAAACAAGCCGCCTTATCTTCTCAATAAGCTCCAGAATGTCATCCGCAGTGGCGCTACCGGAGTTTATTATAAAATTTGCATGCCGGTTACTCACCGAAGCCCCTCCCACGGTCATCCCGTTACAACCCGCTTGTTCAATAAGGCGCCCGGCATAATCCCCGGGAGGCCTTTTAAAAACACTTCCCGCACTGGGTGCATCAAGAGGAAATTTCCGCTTCCTTTCTTTAAATATCTGTTCAAGGTTTTCCTTTATAAGATCAGGAGTTCCCTTCTTCAGCTTGAACTGCGCTCTAAGAATCAGCCAGTTAGTTTTCTGCAAAGCGCTTTTCCTGTACCCAAACGAGAGTTCCTCTGTGAAAAATATCCTTTTCTTGCTGCTGCTCGTAAGAACCTCCACCTTTTCTAATATTGAAGATATATCTCCCTCTTTCGTGCCCGCGTTCATAAACACAGCCCCTCCTACTGTGCCTGGGATACCCGCAATAGGCTCAAAACCTTGAAGTCCTATTCGGGCAGCTTCCCTCGCGAGGTCAATTAGAGTAACTCCTGCATCTGCAAGAATCCTGCCTTTGCC
>JAUVKS010000161.1 GCA_030596145.1 Pseudomonadota bacterium
ATCTTACTAATCATATCCAATAAATTCATGCTTTCCTCCTAACTCGGATAAACCGAAATCCGTAAAACGTAAATCGTTATTCAATTGACTAAAAAAAATAATTGTGAAAGAAAAAAGTATGTATCCAAAACGAAAGCGCCAAAAAAATCTCCAGAAACTTGGTGATGTTCTGCAAAAAACCCTGAAAAGATTTAACATCTCCGGGAATTCTATTGACAGGAATATATGGGATGCATGGAACAAAGCGATAGGTCCTCAGGTAGCAGCCCAGACCCGTCCTGATAAGCTCAGAAGGGATATACTTTTTGTAAAGGTTTCAAACTCCATCTGGATGCATCAACTCCAATTTATGAAACAGGAAATAATAGATAAAACAAACAAATTTCTGGGCAGGGAAGTGATTAAAAACGTTCATTTTTCCATCGGTGAGATTGCCCCTCCTTCAACCCTGAAGAACGAAGAAAATTTCACATTTCCCAACCAATACCAATTGAGTGAGCGGGACAGGAAAGTTATTGAAGAGAGTTCCAGCTCCGTACCAGACAAAGAGCTGGGCAGTATACTGAAAAGGGTTATGACCAAAGAGATAATCAGGAGGAGAATGAGAGAGAATCCGAAAGCTCCCTGAAAATTGATTCCATTTCTTCCGTATAACCACCTTTTTCCTCATAAATAAAAAGTGGTGGTAATACTTTCAGTTCTTCTCCTCCCCCCCTTTTTCCCTGCACCTGTATAAATTCACCCTCTGAAGAACGGCTGGAATGCACCATCCGCAACCTTTTGGGTTCTATATCGTTCTCCCTCATCCTGAAGAGGAGTTCCGTCAGCCTGACAGCGGGATAGATAATGTACACACAACCTGTTTCCTTCACTATGTACCTCGCGGACAGCAGGAAATCACCCATCGTGCCCTTTATCTCATGCCTCGCCACGGCCTTCTCCTGATCAGGATTTATCCTCCCGGAACTTAACCTTCTGTAAGGGGGGTTAAAAATCACAACATCGAAAGATTGCGGAGCAAAAAGAGATTTAATCTCCCTGACATCACCCAAAAGAACCTCTACTTTATCTTCAAGGCCGTTCATCTTTACACTCCGCCCGGCCATATCAACAAGTTCTTCCTGAATCTCAACTCCGACCATTCTTCCACATTTAAATCGATGCGAAAGGATCAGTAATATTACTCCACTCCCTGTCCCCAGATCTATAACACTGCCTCCTGTCGTCAACTGGACAAAATGGGCCAGGAGAAGAGAATCAACGGAAAACCTGTACCCCCTTTCCTTCTGTAAAATCTTAAGGCGCCCTCCGAGAAGAGCATCAATCGTCTCCCCTTCCCTTCTGAGATTATCTTGTCGTACCATATCTTCCAACATATCATTCCAGCAGATGAACAAATATGCCGCTTCTCAGCTTCGGTTCAAACCATGTAGATTTTGGAGGCATTATTTTGCCTGCATCCGCGACATCCATTATTTGAGTTAGAGTCGGCGGATAGAGGGAAAACGCAACGGCAAATTCGCCTGAACCCACAAGTTCCTCCAGTTTTCCCATTCCCGCTACGCCGCCGATAAACTCTATTCTGCTGTCGCTTCCGGGATCATTAATGCCCAGTACAGGCTTTAATAAGTTATTCTGGAGTATAGAGCCATCCAGAATGCCGATGATATCATCTTTATTATAGCTATCATCTTTTGCTCTCAGTTTGTACCACCTGCCACCTAAATACATGCCGAATTCATGGGATCGCCCAGGTGATTTGTCTCTAAAATCTTCGAAGACCAGGAATTTCTCGCTAATCTTAGCGATAAATTCTTTCTCGCTCAACTCATTTAAATCTTTAACAACCCTATTATAATCCATTATCCTGAGCTGATTATGCGGAAACAGAACGGCCATTATATAGTTGTACTCTCCATCCCCCCTGTGATCCGGATTCTCGGCCCTGCGCATCCTGGCAATCGCTGCGGCAGACGCTGCCCGGTGATGACCATCAGCTATATACAGTGAATCTACTTTCAGAAACTTTCTTTTTAGCGCCCCGATATCCTCCTCATCATCTACAATCCAGACTGTATGAGAAACTCCGTCATCGGCAGTAAAATCATATTCAGGTTGAGCCTCTGCAATCTTTTCAACCATGCGATCAATTGAATCTTCAGTTCTGTAAGTTATCAGTATCGGTCCCGTATGGGCATTTACCGCAGCTATATGCCTTATCCGATCGGCCTCCTTCTTCGCCATTGTCAACTCATGTTTCTTAATGTGACCCGATTCATATTCCTCAACGTTGATTCCAGCAACTATTCCATACCGTTCATATTCACCCGCTCTTTGACGGTAGATATAGAAGCAGGGTCTACTCTCTTGAAATAAAATGCCCTCATTTAGCAGCCTGTCCAAATTTTTTCTTGCCGTTTCGTATACAACATCATCATAAACATTTACATCCTGCGGCAGGTCTACCTCTGACCTCACCACATGCAAAAAACTCCTTGGATTCGCTTCAGCTATTTTTCTTGCCTCTTCCGAACTGACAACATCATAAGGATAAGAGGCCACCTCTTTGACAAATCTTTTCTGCGGCCTGACTGCCCGAAATGGAACAACTACAGACATAAAAACTCCTTTACATGAAGATTATGACGTTTTTAACATACCGATATACTCAAAGCAATGCAAAAACAGGTTGGAAAGAGACCTTTCACTTTTCTTTCAGTTGTAGTATTAAGCCTGAGATATTTTGGAATTCTACCAGGAGGAGAAGTTCGACTATGAACGTTACCAGATTATTCATTCACGGTCTCGAAAGCAGCAGCCAGGGAACCAAAAGCGTGTTTTTCAAGGAAAGATATCCGGATATGATTGTTGAAGATTTCAGGGGATCACTTGAAGAAAGGATGAAGAAATTGAACAGAATCCTTTTAGATAAAAAAGCTCTGGTACTGGTCGGCTCCAGCTTCGGGGGACTAATGGCTGCTATATACACCTGTAACAACGAAGATAAAGTGAAAAAACTAATTCTACTGGCACCGGCTCTCAACTTGGATGAATTCAAACCATATCTGAATAATAGGATCGATATCCCCGTCTTTATCTATCACGGCAGGAATGATGATGTGGTGCCTGTGGCATCCGTTCAGAAGATTGCCCGCAAAGTCTTCACAAATATAACCTACAATATCGTCGATGATGATCATCCCCTCAGAGAAACATTCAAATCCTTCGACTGGGATGAATTGTTGACATAAGGCATTTTATTTCTTGACAAGGTTTTCTTGCTAACTTAACATTCAAAAAATTGCCGGAGATGAAATAGTCAATATGTATTCAAAAAAGGTTGTTATACGTTATTCTGCAGACATTGTTGATCAACCGATCATATATCAACTTGCAAAAAAATATGACCTTGCCTTTAACATACTGAAGGCAAGGATATTCCCCCGAAGAGAAGGAATAATAGTACTGGAACTGACCGGTACAGAGGAAAACTTTGACAACGGTATCAGATTCCTGAAAGAAACAGGCTTAAAGGTCGAACCGCTCTCAAAAAGCGTAACCCAAAATATGGACAAATGCGTGCATTGTGGCGCCTGTACAGCATTCTGCCCGACAGATGCATTATACTTAGACAAGCATTCGATGAAAGTCTTGTTCGATCCTGAAAAATGCAACGGATGTGAACTATGCGTCCTGGCCTGTCCAGTAAGGGCAATGGAGATAGATCTTTTTTAATATAAGGAGGCTGTATGGGGCGATGCCCTCATCGGTCTCAGTCTATTAATCCGAAGTGGCTTTCTTTACCCGATCCACTACTTTGCCCAGTTTCTCGGTAAGTTTCTTTCCCCCTTTAACCACCTTTCCGGTCTTGTCTTTAACCTCGCCAATGGTCCTCTTAACATTTTCGGGAAATTCTTCAGGAGCTTTATAATAATAATATCCGCCCACGGCCAGCAGGACAAGAACAAACAACAACGCAAATTTAAAAAGCTTTCTGATAAGAAAAAATAAAATTAAAATTGCAATAACCGCAAGTAACACAGCCGCTTGATGGGTAGTTATATAGTCGATTATCTCCACATCAAAACCTCCTCAAATGATATTTGAGACGGATACCACATGCCTCAGATAAAATCCAGAATTGCTTTCACCTTGACAAACCGGATTTGGAAGTTTAGATTTCGCAGCACGAACACAGCATCTTACGATGTATCAAAAGAACTTGTATAAAATGAGATCAATAAATTCAAAAGTCCTTGTCGGTCTAAGCGGTGGTATAGACAGCTCAGTTGCGGCAGCCATCCTCATGGAAAAGGGATATAATGTGGAAGGCCTGTACATAATAAACGGATTTCCGGGTAGAGGAAAAAGAGATGCGGAAAAGGCAGCCGCAAAGCTGAAAATACCCCTCCACAAAATCGACCTGACAGGGGAATTTAAAAGAGAAGTGGTAGATTATTTTGTTGCGCAGTACCTGTCCGGCAGAACTCCCAATCCCTGCATTGTCTGCAACAAAAAAATAAAGTTCAGCTACCTTCTAAAAAAGGCAAAGGAATGGGGTTTCGATTATATCGCCACAGGTCATTACGCACGTATCGAACATAACGTAACGGAAAACAAATTCAGGCTCCTCAAGGGAGTCGACAAGGACAAAGACCAGTCCTATTTTCTCTTCCTTCTGGGACAGGAGGAACTTGCAAAAATCCTATTCCCCAACGGAAACAAAACAAAAGAAGACATAAAAAAAATAGCTTCAAAGATTGGTCTTGAACCCTTAGGCGTAAAGGAGAGTCAGGAGATATGCTTTATCCCGGACAACAATTACAGGAAATTTATCACTGGGAATATTGAGGTCGTGCCTCCTTCACCCGGCAACATT
>JAUVKS010000222.1 GCA_030596145.1 Pseudomonadota bacterium
GGGCAGGAATAGGGTGGGGGATATATTTCAGGCGGCCACTGGCATAATTGGGTCGCTATTAATTTTACTTTTGGGGGCATTTCTGTTCATAGGAAGTATTTAGAAGGGCAGGGTGGTATAGGCATTGACAACCTAAAAGAAGATTACATAAGACAGGCCGATAACAAGGGGGGTGCTCAGATTGTCGTCAATCGGGCAGGGTGCAAGTTCAACCAGAGTTCCGGCAAAGGCGGGTATAAGGTGTTTGAAAGGTTCACCGCCGAAATACAGGGTCAAAATCAGCCAGGCCGAGATGAAGAAGGCCATACTTCCCTCTATGGTTTTGTTCCATATCCTGTGTCTTCCATAGCGCTGGCCGATGAGGGCGGCGAGGGGATCAGATAAAGCAAGAACTATCAGGGTACCGATAGCAATCTGTTTTGGAAAGAGGATAATGGTTAGAGCGGAACCGACAAAGAAATAGAAACCGGTTGTGGGTCGACTGTATTCCTCGTCGCGTAAAAATGTTTTGGCTGCGAGCAAGTATATCCTTTCTAACCATTTTATTTTAAACCTGGCCAGATCGACGATTATGTAGGCTACCGCCATCGGGAAAAAGAGGCACAAGAAGATATCTTTCGGCAGCCAGAGATAGGCAAATGAGATGGAAAGACCGGCAAATATATGGCAGGCTTTTCTCCAGTATTCGCTCGTCGCCATCGGTCAGTTAAACCTCTTCCTCACGTAATACATGTCCTGAATCGTGAAAACTCCCCCATAAGTTCTTTATGCGAATGTTATAAAAACATATCGCAATTATTCCTGTTACTCAAGACCCATTTTGTAATTTGTGTTGACCGAAGCGCAAAAAAATATATATTACCACGACAAAGGTGAGAGGATTTTCATTTGAAGAAGATAAAAACCACATTTTTCTGTCAGAATTGCGGTTATCAATCGCCGAAGTGGCTGGGTAAATGTCCCTCCTGCAGTGAATGGAACCGGTTTGTTGAAGAGGAAATAAGGGTTTCTGATTCAGGCATCTCCGCTGAACTTCAATTTAACGAATCTCCTTTGCCGATTGACTCCATTGAGGCGGATGAGAAGGATAGGCTAAAGGTCGGAATTGATGAAGTGGACAGAGTTCTCGGTGGGGGTATCGTAGGTGGCTCTGCCATACTTGTCGGTGGTGATCCAGGGATCGGGAAATCAACGCTTCTCCTTCAGGTCTTACAGAATCTGGCCGAAAATGGGCTTAAAGTCCTCTATATCACGGGGGAAGAATCGGCCAGGCAGATTAAGCTCAGAGGGAAGCGGATCGGCGCTTCATCGAAAAATCTCTTGGTGCTGGTCGAGATAGACCTCGAAAACATCCTGAAACATATAAAAGAAATAGAGCCGCAGGTCGTGGTGGTCGATTCTATTCAAACGGTGTATTCATCCGCACTCTCTTCCGCTCCCGGCAGCGTGGGGCAGGTGAGGGAGGCATCGGGGCGACTTATTCTTATGTCAAAAAAGACAGGGATACCCATCTTCCTTATCGGTCATGTTACCAAAGAGGGGGCTATTGCCGGCCCGAAGGTGCTGGAACATATGGTGGATACCGTCCTCTATTTTGAGGGGGATTCGGGACACGCATACCGGATTATAAGAGGCATCAAGAATAGATACGGCCCGACCAACGAAATAGGCGTCTTTGAAATGAGAGACGATGGCCTGAACGAAGTGGCAAACCCTTCAGAGTTTTTCCTTGCGGAAAGACCTGAGGGCGCTGCCGGTTCCGTTGTCGTGCCAAGTATTGAGGGGACGAGACCGATACTGATAGAGATTCAGTCGTTGGTGAGCCCCACGAATCTGGGAATGCCGAGAAGAACCGCCATTGGTGTTGACCACAACAGGGTGTCTCTGCTGGTTGCGGTTCTGGACAAGATATGCGGCCTTCACATGGGTAATCACGATATATTTATCAACGTCGCCGGTGGAGTGAAGGTGGACGAGCCCGCCGTAGATATAGGTATCGTTTCCTCGATTGCCTCTAGTTTTCTTGACCGTCCGATAGATTCAGGCACCGTTGTATTTGGTGAGGTTGGCCTTACAGGTGAGGTGAGGGGGATAAGCCAGATGAAGGCCAGGATCAAAGAGGCGGCGAGGATGGGGTTTGACCGCTGCATCCTTCCCAAGACACAATCCCGCGACGTATCTTCAGAAGCGAAGATGGAGCTTGTCAGAGTAAGCAATCTCAAGGAATTACTGGAACAACTTTTTTAGAAAGTTTCACCCTCCCTTGACCCCTCCCATTGAGGGAGGAGATAATGGAAGAGGGCTTTCGGTTTTTTGGAGGCAAAGTATGAACAGTCCATATATGATTGATTGGGCGATTACGAACAAATGCAATCTCGACTGTCTGCATTGCAGGGGGATGGCCGAAGATGAGCTTGACAGCGGTACTGTCTTGAAAGTGGCCGCGGAGATACCCACGCTTGCCCCAAGGTGGGTAATCATCGAAGGAGGGGAGCCGCTTCTGCGCGGTGAACTGTTGTTTGAAGTCATCGAAATAATGCACAGAAATAAAATCAGGGTCTATCTTATCACCAACGGCATGCTGCTTGATGAAAAGATAGTCATGAGATTCGCGAAGCTGAATGTAAATCTCATGATTAGCATAGACGGGGCGGATAAAGAGAGTTATGAAGAGACAAGAATGGGGGCAAGTTTTGAAAAGTTAAAAGAATCCGTGGCAATTGCGACTGAGTATAATATTCTCGACTCTTGTCCCGTGACCATCGGGAAACACAACCATCAACAAATCGGTGAATTGTTTAAGTTCGCGCAG
>JAUVKS010000189.1 GCA_030596145.1 Pseudomonadota bacterium
AAAGCGAAAAACTCTTTGCCCTTTGCATATTAAAAAGGAAACACCTTATGGAAGAATGGGTCGAGCAACTGCAAAACAGCGTCAACACTCTCGACAAACTGAAAGAGTACATTAATGTCACCCCGGAAGAGGAGAAGGCTATAACGACTCTCAACACTAAATGGGGTACAACCCCTTACTTTGCTTCATTGATGAATCGTGATGATCCTGCTTGCCCAATACGCAGGCAGGTGGTTCCCTCTTTGCAGGAAAAAGAAAATCGTTATGGAATACCCGACTACCTGATCTGGAAAGAGAACCGCGCCACCGAAGAAGTCCGGCCAGATAGTATTGCCAGACAGTACCACGATCGCATTGCCTTTACGGTAACAGATGTCTGCGCAAATTACTGCCGTCACTGTTTTCGTAAAGAACTCGTTGTGGATCGCGATCTTAAGCTTCGCATGGATGTGGATGAAGGCCTGCAATGGATCGGTGAACACAAAGAGATTCGTGATGTTCTGGTCACAGGCGGTGACCCTTTCATCCTTTCAGACGATAGAATAGAATATATCATACGCAAGCTGCGCGAGATTCCCCATGTTGAGATGATTCGTTTTGGCACACGAACACCGATTGTGCTGCCACATCGAATCACCGACGGTCTCAAGAAGGTGCTAAGCGGCTATCACAAGGTTCCCATCTGGGTAAATACCCAGTGTAATAATGCCAGGGAGATTACGGAAATGACGGGCAGGGCTGTCTATGATCTCCTCGCCTGTGGAGTTAATGTGGGCAATCAGGCCGTTCTGTTAAAGGGAATCAATGATGAGATCGAAACCTTCAGGGAATTGCATCAAAAGCTATTGACGGTTCGCATCCGGCCTTATTATGTCTTCTATTGTGAACCGGCGCCCGGGATCGATCATTTCCGTACACCGGTTGAAAAGGGGGCTGAGCTCATTCGAGATGCTATTCGCGGCCATACCACGGGCCTTGCACAGCCTATGTATGTAATGGATACCAATATCGGCAAGATTCCTTTGGTGCCTGATTACTACATTGTCGAAAAGTCAGAAGAAGAGTACAAACTGCGAAATTACGAAGGACAGTTCAGCACTCTGCCTAATATTACAAAATAGCATAAAACCAAGCTTTCCCTTCCCTTGGCAGCATTGCTGTTAAATTGAATTTGTAAGAGCAACTTCTTTCTGGAATGAATTTCCTTCGGACAAACCGATAAACCGGACAACTTCATTGGATTTAAAATAATGGCCAATACTTACTTTAAATAGGTTCTTGCACCAGCATACCGTGCTTTGAAATATCTCTTCGAAAGCGAATCAGTACGTATTCTCTTGTTTTTTCCTGGTGCGTGGATAAATTTATTATTACCTGCATATATGCCCACATGAGAAATCCTTTTGCCTCTGGAAGTGGCAAAAAAAACCAGATCTCCCCTCATCAGTTGACTTTGCTTGACAGGAATTCCTATCCTGTATTGTTCTTTTGACAAACGCGGCAGATTCAGACCATTCAGCTGGTAAACAGCCATCGTCAATCCGCTGCAATCAAACCCACCCTCCGCTGAAGAACCGCCCCATTGATAAGGGAGACCAAGAAAGTTCTCTGCTGTTTCTACAATCTCATCTCTGAGATATTTTCTGCCATACTTTCTCTCTTTTACTACCGCATAATCATCAGGATTGACTATGTAATACTTATCTATGATTCCCGCGGCACAAATACTTTCAGCTTTTCTACGGGCAGCCCCTTTTGAGGGGTAATTACCGAAGCGAACCTTGTAGAGCCCTGTTTTATGTACAAAATAATAGGCATACAACCCTTGATTCTCTAAAGATTTGGTAAGCCGGACAGCATTGTCCAGATTTGAGAAGGCCCCGACCTGTATGGAATAACCCATCCGGGCCAGTACTCTTTCCAGCACCTGAGGCCGTGAGTAGGAAGATACAATATGCTTACCCCCACAACCCACCACAGATAGGACTACTGATAAAGCCAAAAATATATGGCTCCATTTCCATTTAAGCTTTTTGCTTTGGTCTTCCTTTCGCAGCATTTAATCCGTTTTCAAAATAAAACGTAAAACCGCCCTGAGTTAGGAAGGAAACAGGTATCGTGGCTTAACTACTTGATAGCTGAGCGGTCTCTTTTCTATCTGTTCTTATGGAACGGCATGAGTCCGGAAAGCGATAAACATAAATTGGATCGTCATGAAGGGAAGAGTCGGGGAAAAGAACCTCCAGAGGTTTCCAACCAGGAATGGGGAAATTGCAGGAAACAACCCGTGTCCCTGTGCGAAGCTCTGCCTCCAATTTTTTTGCTAAACGTTCCATTACATCTGGGAACAGGTAGCAAAAAACCACGTTCGCATCACGGAGATGCACCTTCCAGAAGTTTCTCCACCTGACCTGGATTCCCTCGATCCCTAAACTGCGAACCTTGGCAATTAAATAAGCCAGAAGGTTCACCTCAAATCCTAAAGCGCTGACACCGTAGCGTCTTCTCGCCGCCCGAAGTACTCTCCCATCCCCACAACCTATATCCACAAGGAAATCACCAGACCTCATGGGAACAGCATCGAGAAAAGTGGTGACCCTAATGTTAGCGGTAGGAACAAACAGCGCTCCCTGTGTGATCGGATGTGCAGACACCGTAGCAAGCACATACAACAACTTGACGGCAAAAAGCACACCCATCACGATCAGAACCACGAAAATCCACTCCACCATTTTTACCTCACTTATTCTTATAATTCAACTTCCACACCCTGTCAAATCCAACATCATGGACAGTGTATCTCTATTATGTTATAAAGCACTTAACACTCCAAGGAGGCAACCCAATGATAGATATATCTAAAATCGATTACTCAGTGCTTGACCGGTTAGGAGTTGTGACGTTTTTGTTTCATCCTCGCCCCGAATGGGGTACACTTGGATCCAAAGCGTCTACTGAGAATATGCTTATCCCTGTAGAAAAGGAAGTAGTTATAGATGCACGTTTTCACCTAGCGGAAAAATCGGGCACCAACATCCTCTTCTTTCACGGCAATGGCGAGATTGCAGCAGATTATGACGACTTAGGGGGATTATTTACAACCATAGGAATCAACTTTCTGCCGGTTGACTACAGAGGATATGGACGCTCCACGGGGACACCCACAATTACGAGCATGATGCGAGATGCCCATGTGATCTTTGACTATGTACGCAACTGGCTTACAGAAAATGACTATACGGGTTCCTTTATCGTAATGGGCAGATCACTGGGAAGCGCATCCGCATTAGAGCTTCTGGCAAGTTACGGAAACCGGGTAGATGGAGCCATCATTGAAAGCGGATTCGCATACTCCCAAACCCTGCTCAATCTCTTAGGCATTAACATGGAAGCTCTGGGAATCAAGGAGGAAGACGGATTTCGTAACATCGACAAAATCCGTATCTTTGATAAACCTACCTTGATTATCCATGCAGAAAGAGACCACATTGTCCCCTTTGCAGATGGACAGGCGTTGTATGAAGCCTCCCCTGCCCAATATAAAAGGTTTCTTGAAATTCCCGGAGCCAATCACAATGACATCTTTTTGCGCGGATTTAAGGAATACATGCGGGCTGTAAAGGAATTGGCAGATAAAATAGGGTAATATTATTGGAGATGGGATTTTCTGAAATGTGGGACGATATCAGGAAGGGCGCTGGCGCCCTTCCTAATGATTCTCACTTCCCCCTTTTTAACCACGCCTCTTGATACAACCTACCGATACAGAGGAAGACGGCAAGCATAAACAAACCTAACATGAAGGAAGGGGCCGTGTTCAGTTTTTCATCCAACCAGTGTCCTACATAAAGAAAGAGAAATGAAGAAATGACAAGAACAAAACTCCATGCACTCAATATCAGTACCTGGGAATATGCCGACAT
>JAUVKS010000012.1 GCA_030596145.1 Pseudomonadota bacterium
GTAAAATTTCTTTGCAATTTCGCTATTAGCTATAAAATCGGGATAACCTTCCACCAGTATGGTACCTTCATTCACTACATATGCTCTGTCGCAAACTGAAAGAGTTTCCCTGACATTATGATCAGATATAATTATACCAATTTCCTTTGCTCTGAGTTTAAGTATTATTTCCTGAATATCCGCCACGGCAAGAGGATCAATTCCGGCAAAAGGCTCGTCAAGAAGTATGTACTCGGGGGATGTTACGAGAGCCCTCGTAATCTCCACCCTCCTTCGCTCTCCGCCGGAAAGTGAGTAAGCCTTATTTTTCGCAAGATGTGATAGGTCTAGCTCTCCAAGAAGTTCTTTCAACCTGTTTGTTCTTTCATCTTCACCCACAGATAATGTCTCAAGAATTGCCATTATGTTTTCTTCGACTGTAAGTTTCCTGAATATCGATGGTTCTTGCGGTAAATAGTTTATACCCTTCCTTGCCCTGATGTACATGGGATATTCGCTGATATCTTCCCCGTTGAGTAAAATACTTCCACCGTCCGGTTTAATAAGACCTACTATCATATAAAAAGTTGTGGTTTTCCCTGCTCCATTGGGGCCCAAAAGACCGACTACCTCTCCGGGTTTGATTTCAAGATTAACCTCATTTACAACCCGTCTGCCACCGTAAATTTTTATCAATCCAGTTGCTGACAACTTTTTCATAGAAAACAGTTTCACTCTTTTATGCTTTTTTCATTCCTGGGTTCTTTGGGATAAATTGTTGCCGTTACCGGCCGGCCTGGAGCGCTTTCAACAATACCCCTGTTTTCCTCAAGAAAAACAATTACTCGCTCCCCTTTAATAATGTTATTTCCGTCTTGCATGACCGCGTTGCCTGTCATAATAATTTTTTGTTCATCATTGTAAAAAATCGCATTTTCACCTGTGACCACCCTTTCACCTTGTGTTATCCTGACGTTTCCTTTCGCTTCAATCCTCTCCAATTCCCCCGCTTTTATTATGCCCTTAGATCCTATCTTTTTCGACTTTCCTTCCCCTTTTTTATAGTACAGGAGGAGATTGTCTGTCTTTATGGTTTTATCTTCCTGAGTCGCTACAACATTGCCGGAAAATACAACAAGTCCCTTGTCATTATATGCATCAAGGCGATCGGATACGATCTTGATTGCACCCCCCCCCCTTCTGCTTTCAGTTTCCTTCGTCGGCTCACTCCCTCTGGCATAAATCTGCGAAAAGGAAAGAATCGTTAGTATTGTTAGCAATGATAAAAGGGAATTTCTTTTCATGCTATTTTCGGGTAGTTTTATTTAATAATGGCGGTTACCGTAGATAGCAGTGATACTTTTTCGGTCTTCATTAAAAGAGTCATCCCGACCCCGCTTATTTCCATTTGCTGGTTCTTCATGGTAACATATCCGTCGGTGTATATCCTTTTATCTGAAGAACAATAATTAAGATGATCCGTTATGAAGCGATCACCCTTATCGGATATTACTTCGACATTTCCATTAACCTCGATATCTTTTGTATCTGTACATAAACAACCTTCATCACCGGTCATTACGAACGTTCTACCATCAGACATAATAAGCTTTATCCTGATGTTATTAAAGAAGACAAGATTGTCCTCCCTTATATATTTTGCAGAGTCTGCATTTATCTCCCATGTTGAATCAGGATCACCAACCTCTGTGTAATGAACATCTTTAACATGAAGATCAACTTTTTCGGGCAGTATTTTCAGCAGGACATCTTTTTCTATTTTACCATCTTCTTTCAGCCACACACATACCAGGATTACCAGAACAATCAGAGCCCCGATTAAAACTATCTTCTTCCTGGATTTAAATAAGTCTTTAACGCTCTTCAATTTGATATTTAACCTGTTTTTCAATTTAATGTATCACCCTGCTTGAGATATGTAAAGTGGAACGTAATTTACCATTATTTCCAGAAGTTAGGCTTTTATGGCAAAACGGATTTTACATTACAATAAGATTTCTCGCGGAGTTTATGCTGAGCGAAGCGTAGTGCTCGAAATGACAACTTTAGTGTGTTTTCGGACAGTCTCCTATGCTGATGATGAATTGTTCAGATCGTATGTGGAGGCAATTTCATCCCATTTTCCATGTACCTGAAGAATTATTTCACATATCTCTCTAACTGCGCCTCTGCCGCCTCTTCTTTCCGTAATGTAATCTGATGCTTTTTTTACATAGACCATCGCATCCGCCACAGCTACTGAAAATCCTACTTTCCTGAACACTGGAACGTCTACTATATCGTCCCCCATATAAGCAATATTGTCACTGCCAATATCTCTCTTTCGGAGAATCCTTTCTAAGACCTCCACCTTGTTTTTGGTACCCTGATAAACTTCATTAATTCCAAGTTCTTCAGCACGATGCTCTACAACTTTTGATTTTCTTCCAGTCAGAAGAACAACGTCAATTCCGTATCTCATCAGAAGCTTCAGCCCATGTCCATCCCTGACGTCAAAATTCTTTGTCTCATTTCCAAGATCATCGATAATTATTCTTCCATCCGTCAAAACTCCGTCGACATCCAGAATCAAAAGCTTAATACGTTTGATTTTTTCAAGCAACTTCTCATCAAGAGATCTATTCATAGTTCACCTTTCTTATTATTCGCCACCAAGACACAAAATCACCCAGCGGTTCTATTGGTTAGTTAAGCAATGAAACGAATGAAACCAATTGAACTAATGAAACTGTTTTTCATTTCTTTCTTTGTGCCTCTGTTACTTTGTGCCTTTCTTTACTATTCCATCTATTCCCTTCAATACAGAAAGTAATTTTGGAAGCGAATCAAGATAAAGAGAATTGGAACCGTCACACAGCGCGCATTCGGGATCGGGATGAACTTCTAAAAACAGGCCGTCAATCCCCACAGCAACTGCCGCTCTTGAAAGATATGGCACCATCTCTCTCTGCCCACCAGAAGCATCACCAGCGCCACCGGGAAACTGAACACTGTGTGTGGCATCGAAAACAACAGGATACCCCATATCCCGCATGATGGGAAGTGCACGAAAATCAGAAACAAGATTATTATACCCAAAGCTTGCCCCTCTTTCTGTAATCATAATGTTTTCATTTCCAGTCGATGATACCTTTGTTAGTATATTGGATACATCCCACGGCGCAAGGAATTGCCCCTTTTTTATGTTTATTATCCTGGCTTTCCTGGCAACCTCCATTATGAAATCTGTCTGCCGACTGAGAAATGCCGGTACCTGCATCACATCCAGTACCTGCGAGGCCATTTCAATTTCCTCAAAACGATGTACGTCGGAAAGGACAGGGATCTCCAGTTCTACCTTGATGCCCTTTAGAATTCGAAGACCTTCTATCAAGCCCGGCCCTCTGTAAGAATTTATAGAAGTACGGTTCGCCTTATCGTAGGAAGCCTTGAATATTAATGGTATCTCAAGCTCACCGGTGATTCTCTTTAAAAATACGGCGATATCCCTGGTCTTTTCTTCGTCTTCAATTACACAGGGTCCAGCAATAAGCACAAAAGGGGCTCCACCTCCAATGGCAAAATCTTGTAAGGTTATTTGTTTCATTAATTCACCCTCTAATAGCAGCCCTAAAGGGCTGCACTACACTACATTTGCAAGATATTCCTATTTTTCATATTTTTGTTGTAACATCTTGATCCTCATCTGTGGTATCTTGCCTGCCGCCTCGTCTGAATCGGGATTGAGTCGATAGGCATTGGTATATTCCCTGAGGGCATCATTATACATCTTTTTCTTTTCATAAGCTGCCCCTATATTAAGATATACCATATAATCTTCCTTATCGTAGCGCAGTGATTTTTTATAATATTTAATCACTTTGTCAGTATCTCCTTTAAGACCGTAAACATAAGCAAGGCTCGAATAGATATCTGCTCTTTTTGAATCCAGTTTAATCATCTTTTTGTATGTTTTTATGGCCTTATCGTAATTCTTCTTTTTCAAGTAATAATCCGCAAGGATAGTCAATACCTCCATGGTCGGATGTGAAGAAGCAATTTTTTCATACTCTGAGATGGCTTTTTTTGATTTTCCAAGCTTGTCGTAGGCGAAGGCTAAATTGTATCGTACTTGCGTATCCTTTACTCCATATTTTATTGCTTTTTCGTAGTTTTCAGCCGCCTGTTTGTATTTCTTCATCTGCCCATACGCGAAGCCGAGGCCGGCATAGATTGAACCATCCTCAGGTGAAATCTTTACGGTTTTATTGTAAAGCTTGACAGCGCTGCTGTACTTCTTGGTCCTGAGATAATAGTCGGCCAGTCTGGTCATGGCATCAATATCATCAGGATTGATCTTCAATACCTTTTTGTATTCATCAGCCGCCTCCCGGTAGCGTTTTTTCTTTTCATAAGCCACACCCAGATTAAAGTGAATCACCGGATCTTTTGGGTTCAACGATATAGCTTTCTTGTAATTCGCTATTTCTTTTTCCCATAACCCCTTACCTCCATAGGCAAGTCCAATATTCGCGTATGCTGACGCGTTCTTAGGCTGCTTTTTTATTACGTCTCTATACAACTTTATAGATTCGTCATATTTTTTAACATTAAGATAAGCGTTAGCCAGAGCAACCATAACATTGACATTGCCCGGCATCTTTTTCAAAACATGTTCGTACTCTCCAATGGCATTTTCAATTTTTCCTGTTTTTTCATAGGCCTTTGCCAGATTGTAACGAACCGTCGTGTTGTTCGGATTCAGCCTCAATGATGCCGTATAGTTTGCGACAGCCTTTTCCCATCTATCCAGTTCCCCATAAGCGAAGGCGATATTCGCATAAGCGGAGGCATCCTTTGGGTTAATCCGGATAATTTTCCTGTAAATTGGCAGCGTCTCGCTATACTTTTTCTTCTTTATATAACAACTTGATAATTCAACCAGAGCCTCCATATCATCCGGCTTTAGCTTCAGAACACTCTCATATTGAGAAATTGCCTTATTAAGCATTCCTTTGCGAACATAAACCCGGGCAAGCATCTTGCGGACATTGGTATCCTTTTTATTCATACCTATTGCCCGTTTGAGATAGTCGATCTGCGAGCTTTTACTGTCGGATCCCCTGGCAAATCTCAGCCAGTCCTGCGGCGTAATCTCCACCTTTATTGGAATCGACGCAATATTCTCATCACGACACCTGACAACAATATTGTAGTTCGAGTCGGAATGGCTTTTCTTTTCTATAATTACTTTATCAACCAATTCAATGCCTTTAAGTAAAACCCTGAAGTCGTTTCGATCCCCGAGACCTTCAACATCAACGGTAATTCCCCTGTCAAAAAGAGAATCAGAGGAGACGTCCTTTATGACAAATTCATCACGGTAGGAAATTTCCAGGACGTCATCTTTTGTTAATCTATAGTCCTTTCCGTTCTTCTCAATGTCGAGATAATGAAATTGAGGTTTATGGCCGAGGACAGTGGAGAGAAATACATTTTTTACATTCGAGACTCGAGAGACCCAGTCATCGACACTCGCCCTGTAGAAGTGCGTAAAAATAACACCAGCAACAAAGGATATCAGGAGAATGGCAATTATAACCAGAATGTAAAAAGACCCGCCCCCTCTTTGCCTTGTATTCTTTTTAGTTTTTACTGACTTATAGTAATCCACTTTTATCCTCTTGGATGATATTTCTTGTGAATATCCTTCAATCTTTCTCTGGTAACATGGGTGTAAATCTGCGTTGTTGATATATCAGTATGTCCAAGCATTACCTGGACAGAGCGGAGATCCGCTCCCCCTTCCAGAAGATGGGTCGCGAAAGAATGCCTGAATGTGTGAGGATGTACCTTCTTTCGCATTCCTGTCTTGTTAACATATTTTTTTACGATCTTCCAGAACCCCTGCCTGGAAAGACCCTTGCCGGATCTGTTAAGAAAAAGAATACTTGTCATATTTTCCTTTAAAAGTCTTGGCCTGATACTTTCGACATATTGATGCAAGCAATCGAAAGCGGTTTTACCTATTGGAACAATCCTTTCTTTCCCTCCCTTTCCCATTGTGACCAGATACCCTACCTGCCAGTTGATGCTGTTTATGGTCAGTGAAATCAATTCTGACACACGAATCCCGGTGGCGTACATAAGTTCCAGCATCGTTTTATCCCTCATACCAAGGAGGGTTTTCATTTCCGGCTGCTCCAGAAGAAGATTCATTTCAGCCCTGCTCAAGGTATCGGGGAGGCGCATCCATACCCTGCCCAGCTCGATATTCGCCACGGGATTTTCATCAACAATATTTTCACGAAGGAGATATTTATAGAATCCCCTGATAGCAGCAAGTCCTCTATTAATAGAATTTGCCATCAAACCACCTTTTCTCAGGTTCCCCAAACAGGCAATCACATCATCGGGGGTAATATCTTCGATAGTTTTAATTCCTCTGTTTTGCATAAATTCTACATACTTGTTTAAATCCCGGCTGTAAGCCTCCAGAGTGTTAAGGGAGACACCTTTTTCAACGGCAAGGAAATTCATATATTCATCAACATAACGATGCATTTTATCACTGCCCTAAATTGATACAATCGTAAAAAGTCTGACATTCCGTAAAAATCTGTCATTCCCGCGTAAGCGGGAATCTATAAGCGGCTAAGCACTTGAAAAGACTGGATTCCCGTTTTCACGGGAATGACAAAATTGTGGATATTTCGACTTCCAAGTAACTTAAATTCGCGAATGTATTGTGCGTTGCGGCCCCTCCGTGGGCAACATGTTAACGCATAACACATACGGGTGGGGCACAGAGGCCCCACGCTACTTTGTTTGTCCATGCCACCCATAATAAGAAAACTGGTGGGCAATGCCACCCTGCAAATCTGATTTTTCATATAGAGTCTAAGAAATACTGGACAGGATTGCAAGTATCATATTTTTTCTTACAATTGTATTTGATTCTAAAAAAGGGGGGGGCCTCATCGCCGCGATTTAGGCAGATGATGTGATAATGGATATTACAAAAAAAAGGATCCTGAAAAGGATCCCTTTTTCAAATGAAAGAGAAGGGGGTGGGGTGTGTCCCCCCCTCCCTTTAATCGGTTGAAGTGGTGGGTCTGTCCAGAGTGTAGACATGACCCCTGATTGAGACTCTAACTTACGGAGCTGCCAAAGAGTCCGCCGTTATAACACCTAACGCATTCATAGTATAGACACCAGCCAGCTGAGCATGAGCGCCACTTAAGATGAAAGTAGAAGCAGTACCTGTAGTAACTGTAACTGTTACGCCAGCAGTTGCCGTGTATCCAGCGGCTGTACAATCAGCAATAAGTATTCCGACAGCAGCCGGGTTATCAGCGAAAAACGCCACTGCGGCCGTATAACAGTTTTTTGTATCCGTTTTTGTAGCTGCTATGTAACCTCTTGCCCTGTACTGCGCAAACTGCGGAATCGCGATTGCCGCCAGGATTCCGATAATCGCGATAACGATCATCAGCTCAATTAACGTAAAACCTTTCTGATTCTTCTTTTTGTTCAATTTCATTAACATAACATACCTCCTTACATTTGTTTAACTGGTTTTCTTATATGATCTTTTTACAAACACCTTGTGAACACTAAAGCCTTGAACCACCCTCCTTTCACGGTTGCTTTCTATTGCTTTATCTTAGCATTTAATATGCCAAATCGACTCTCTGACCATAAAACTTTTGCCATTGCTAAAAACCCCTTGAATTATAATGTGTTACTTATGCCAGATTTTGAAATGTTCAATTTCCCTTTTCCTTATGAAAACATAAAAATGGTGATTCTCACCAGAGTTCGGGAATTTTCACCAGATTACGATAATTTGTTTCTCGCATATGAATAGAGATGATCATCAGTTAAATGATCCGTTAGCGTGAAATGTTATTACCTGTCCATCTGTGTTATGCGTATTTATAAGTGTAAAGTTGGCAATCGTTTTGTTTCCAAAGGTAGTAGTAACATTAGGTGATGGTGTGAAGCCATAAGCTGCCAGACCGGCAACAGCCACCGGCGCTCATACAGCACATGAATTTTCAAGAAAATAAAGGACGGTAGCTCTATGGGCATTTTTACCGACTGATATACATTCAGCCCTGTAGCCCCGGGCTCTGTAGGCCGTAAACTGCGGAATGGCAATCGCCGCCAGGATTCCGATAATCGCGATAACGATCATCAGCTCAATTAACGTAAAACCTTTTTGCCCTCTTTTTTCGCGCAGCATTTATTCTCTCCAGGTTTGATGGTCTTGTAAAATGAGGCTCCTTTTCCGCAGATACAAAACGAAAAAGCTCACTCTTATAGAGTACAGAGCAACTTGCGTGCCACCCGGCGCTTAGTGGAGAAAGCTTCAATTTTAATGTGTTACACAATTTTCAAAAATAAATTTTAAGGTTCCGGTTAGTGATTTTCACCAGATTGTGGGGATTTTCACGTGTACAATGCGGTGTGAGGATGGGGATTATTTTTCAAAGCTCTCCGCGTCGCGGGCAGGTAAACTTCTCTCCTACTTTATATCCAGCTTTTCAAGCCTGTAACGTAAGGAATCAAAACTTACATTGAGATATTTAGCGGCCTTTTTCTGTGAGCCTTCAGCCTTTTGAAGGGCTTTTCTTATAAACTCTCTTTCTATCTTTGCTATCTCTTCATTCAAGTTGATTCCTTCTTCGGGAATGTCAATATTAATGGCATAGTCCCGATCAAGCTTGCTGTTTTCTGAAAGGACAAGGTTCTCGGGCAAGATTATATTTGATGTCTCCAGGGCAACGCTTCTCTCAATGATGTTTTCGAGCTCTCTGACATTGCCGGGAAATCTGTATTCCATTAAAAGTCCCATCGCGTAGGAAGATATTTTTTTAATCTCCTTCCCAAAATCCCTGGAATATTTCTCGATAAAGTATTTTGTTAAAGCGGGAATATCCTCCTTTCTGTCTCTTAAAGGTGGAATATTTATTGGAATTACGTTAAGCCGGTAATAGAGATCTTCCCTGAAACTGCCATCTTTGACCTTTTGTTCCAGATCCTGGTTCGTGGCAAATATAAACCTCACATCCACATTAATATCTTCCGAGCCCCCTATCCTCCTGAATGTCTTTTCCTGAATGACTCTCAGAAATTTCACCTGAAGGACCGGAGGTAATTCAGCAATCTCATCAAGGAAGACAGTTCCCTTTCGGGCGTTCTCGAAAAGGCCGGCTTTATCGGAATAGGCGCTGGTAAATGACCCTTTCATGTAACCAAACAATTCACTCTCCAGAAGGTTTTCAGGAATGCCACCACAGTTTATGACTACAAACGGCATGTTTATCCTGGTACTGTTTTCATGTATTGCTTTGGCCACAAGCTCCTTACCCGTCCCGCTCTCACCTGTGATGAGAACATTGGTCGTTGTATCCGCCACTTTTGTGATGAGTGAATAGACCTTCAGCAGCTCCTTGCTATTCCCTATCAGATCTCCGAAACTTACAGCCTCTTCCACGCTTTTCATAAAGAGGGCATTTTCCTCTTGAATGCCCTTTTTGTTCAGCGCGTCACGAACCGTATCCTTGAGATCTTCAACATCGAAGTTTTTCTCTATATAGTCATATGCCCCTTCCTTCATCGCGGCAACGGCCGTTTCCCCTGAAGCGTAGGCGGTAATCAGGATAAACATGGTTTCCGGGTGAATCTCCTTGACACCTTTTAAAAGATCGATCCCATCAACCTTCGGCATCTTCAAATCGGCAATAATTAGATCAAATTCATTGTTCTTGCAGAGATTTAATCCTTCTCTTCCATTAGCGGCACATTTGACCTGGTATCCTTCCCGAACCAACATTATCTCAAGGAATTCCCTCATGCCACTATCGTCATCCACGACAAGAATCTTGGCCATTTATTACCTCCTGTTTAAGATTTAAGGCAGGGCTGAAGCCCTGCACTACGAATCATATTGCAATGTAGCGCGGCCCTTCAGGGCTGCCGTGTATTTGCCCCGCGTCGAGCTCAAAGATTTTTTTGTAGGGTGGCATTTTATATGCCACCGTTTGCGGTCGGGTATAAAACCCGACGCTACAATCCAGAATCGGCACTAAGTACTCGCAATGATAGCGGGTGTGGATAAATCCTATCCCTACGGATTTCTTGGCAACAGAACTATACAACTTGTTCCTTTTCCAGGTTTACTTTCGATTCTGATCTTTCCTCCATGACTCTCCGTAATCCTGTTTACAATCGCAAGTCCAAGTCCTGTTCCTTTCTCCTTCGTCGTGTAGAATGGTTCAAACAGTCTATCTTGATCTTTTTCTTCGATCCCACAACCATTGTCGCTTATCCGTATCTCAAGATATTCTTTCCCATTTACAGAAATCTGCATAGTCTGTAGTTCCAGTCTGCCCCCTTCCGGCATCGATTGAATGGCATTCAAAATCATGTTCCAGATTGCCTGTCTTATCTCTGCCCTGTTTCCATAAATGCCGGTCTGATCACATAAATCTCTGATTACTTCGATGTTTTCATGCCAATCGGGGCCATAGCGGAGTGATTCAACAATATCATCTACAATGGTTTCAATTATAATATCCTCACGCTCGGCCGGGTTCGGTCGTGACAGGAGAAGGAAGTCCTTCATGAAACTCTCAAGTTGATCCTTTCCCCTCAGGATGATTTGCATGAGTTTTTCATCGGTTTCACGCAGTTTAAGATCTCCGGCCAGCATCTGGATCGGCCCGCTGATTGACGCGAGAGGGTTTCTGATTTCGTGGGCGAGACCTGCCGCCATTTCACCAATAAGGGCAAATCTTTTGTTCTTTTCAGCCTGACGTTCCATTTTTTCAATGGCTGTTAAATCCCGAAAAATCAGTATCTTTCCGATTTCCTCCTTATTGCCATCGACAAGTGGAGAAACAGAATAACCTAATATCAAGTTCTTGCTTTCTTTCCCCGAAACCATGATTTCAAATCTGTTTCTAACGATACTCTCGCCATCTCTATTTTTAACACTGTCCAGCATTTTGGAAAAGCCCGGGGAAACATCATCAATCTTCCTGTTTATAACTTCAGAATGTGAAAGGCCGGTAATCTCTTCCGCCCCCCTGTTAAAGGATTTTACATTTCCCTGGAGATCAGTTGTTAAGATCCCTGTATCTATAGACTCAATTATGCTTTTGTGTAGTAAATCGAGCTGATCAAAGGCACTTTCCTTTTCCTCCAGAAGGATTCTTGTTTTCTTTTCCTGTTTAACAGCAAAGCTTGCCAGAAATACAACAATATAAAAGGATACGATATGGATTAGAATCCTCGAAAATACATAACCTGGACTGTAATTATAGTCCCAAAATGCAAAATATATTGGTTTGATGAGGCCAAAGTATTCTAAATCGAGTAACAAACCGTAAAATATGCTACTGATAGAAGCAACAATGAGCCCCCCCCTTCTTGCCAGAAATAGTACTGAATAGATGATGACCAATGGATAAAAAACAGAATAAATACTTTCAATTCCACCCGTTACATACACAAGACAGGTTATGAGCATAACATCGAAAAAGCTCTGAATATATATATTCAAGTCGAGGCTTTTGATGGTTTTCGGAAGAAAAATATACAGAAAGGAAAGTAAATAAGTTAATAATATGATGACATATATGGACGTGAGTGATTCTTTCGGTAGTGATTCTACCCCTTTAACCTGAATAAAGGTTGCAATACCGAGTAAAACGGTCACAATTACAACCCTGGAAAACATTAGCCAGCGAAGTCTTCTGTCCAAGGGATTATCTTTCATGTTAATATTGTCACCTTTGGATAATGGCATGATAACAGGATGCGTTCGTAAAAAGTCGAATTTTCATCCTTTTTGTCATTCCCGCGGAAGCGGGAATCCAGTTTTTTCAAGTTCTTATGGACTCCCGCCTTCGCGGGAGTGACTCGACTTTTGACTTTTTACGAGTTCATCGCGTTATAATACTTAAAAAATACCAAAATAGCAACCAGGGCGAAGGACTAAAATCCCTAATCCCCTTTAGCCTTTAGCCATTACCTTATTATGCAAAGACCACTAATACCCTTACTTATCTTCCTGATGGCGGGAATAACCGCCGGCAATCTCATCCATATACCTGACCTGCCGGTGATGATATTTCTTTCAATCGCTCTTCTGCTCCTTCTGGTTGCATCCATCAAGGGGTGGAAAGCCCTTATCGTAGGATGCCTTGCCACATCACTGCTTCTCCTCGGTATTCTGAACATAAACCTCTGTCTTTATCCTGATACCACACCGGCAAATATATCCAACTATACCGGTAAAGAAAAAATCACGATCGAAGGCATAGTCTGCAAAAATCCTCTAACGTCACCCGACAGGGCCAATCTGATCGTCGCAGCGACTGAGATTATAAAGGACGGCGCAATCACTCCGGTCGAGGGGAAAATACTGCTTTCCGTCAGGAATGGCGGCTGGCTATACAAATATGGTGATCTGATAAGGGCCAGAGTCAGGCTTAAAATACCACACAACTTCAACAATCCAGGTGGCTTTGATTATGAAAAATATCTTAGATATAGAGGCATCCGGGTTCGGGGATTTATTTATAATCCATCGAACATTGTAATCATTAGAGAAAACAGGGGAAACGCACTCAAAATACGACTTGAAAAGTTCAGAAGCGGTCTTAGAAAACTCATCGAAGAGAATTCGCCCTCTTCTGAAGGAAAAATCTTACAGGCGTTGATTCTCGGAGAGAAGAAGGAAATTCCGAAAAATGTCCGGGAAAACTTCAACAAAGCGGGAATATCTCACGTTCTGGCAATATCCGGGCTTCACATCGGGATCATAGCGTTTCTTTCCGTTCTTATTATCAGATACATTATGAAATCTTCCGAATATCTCCTTTTGAGATTCAACATTATCAGGGTTTCGGCCATTTTTGCCTTCTTACCGATAATTGTTTATGCCTTCATTGCGGGTTTCGGCATCTCAACGGTGAGGGCTACAATAATGATTCTCGCCTTTCTGGTGGCAATACTTTGCGGAAAAGAGAGAGAACTGTTTAACACCTTGGCGCTTGCGGCATTCGGGATACTTGTCATTTCTCCTGCTTCTCTTTTTGATATCTCTTTTCAACTTTCCTTTACAGCGGTCGCGGCTATTCTGTTTATAGCTCCCAGGCTGACTTCACTGATTCCAAAGGGTAACCCCGATGAAACTGGTAAAAGCAATTATTATCAAAAAAGATTGTTGTTGAGTGTAGTTCTTTTTATTATTGTGTCATTCAGTGCGACACTCGGTACCATTCCGCTGATTGCCTTTTATTTCAACAGGATATCAACTATCGTCCTTCTTTCAAATATCCTGATTATACCGATTATCGGTTTTATTGTTCTTCCACTCGGCATGGCAACTATCGTAGTTTTTCCGATATCAACTTCGCTTGCCGTTGTCTTTATAAAAATTTCTTCATTCTTCGTCGGCATCTCTGTTTCGATCATAGATTTTTTGGCGGCATTGCCTCACTCATCCTTTCTTGTTACCACGCCTACCCTTATAGAAATTATGGCTTATTACCTCCTACTGATAACAACAGTAAAGCTGATAGATGTCTGGAAGGGAAAAAATAATCTCCCCTTGCCCCCCTTTAAAAAAGGAGGGATTAAGGGATTTGTGTGGTTTAAAATCGCCTTCGCTCTTCTCATTTTGTTTTTCATTGGAGATGGGATATACCTTCACATAAAAGACACGAACACGGGGCATCTCAAGACAACATTTATAGACGTTGGTCAGGGAAGCTCCACCCTCGTTGAATTTCCCGCGGGTACGAAGATGCTGGTTGACGGTGGAGGTTTCTACAGTAAAAGCTTTGATATAGGAAGATATGTGGTTGCACCCTTTTTATGGCATGAGAGGATAAAAAATGTGGATATCGTCGTCCTTACACATCCTCAGTCGGATCACCTAAACGGCCTGATATATATTCTGGACAACTTTAACGTGAGGGAGGTCTGGTCAAATGGGGAAATAGCAAATACCAAAACTTACAGGAACTTTATCAGGATAATAGAAGAAAAACATATAACCCACAAAATTGTCAGCGAAGATACACCCGAAAAAAGGATCGGCGGGATCAACATCAGGATATTGAACCCTGAAAAGCCGATTACAAAAGAGAACAGCTCTGTAAGATTCGATATAGTCAATAATAATTCAGTAGTTATAAAACTTACCTTCGGAAAGGTAGGCATCCTTTTGCCGGCAGATATATCAGAACCTGTCGAGACACGTCTCGTAAGCGACAACATTGATCTCAGAAGCAATGTTCTTATGGCTCCTCACCACGGGGGATTTACATCCAGCACGCCCCCATTTTTAAAAAGGGTTCGGCCCGATATCGTTGTCTTCAGCTGCGGTATGGATAATGTCTTTCGTGATCCCCATCCGGATGTGTTGAGAAGATACAAAACCATCGGCTCAAAGATTTTCAGGACGGATAAGAACGGGGCGGTAACCATAATAACGGATGGTGAAGATATATTAACACGGGTATTTATGAAGTAAGCGTTCAGCTAAAATACTGTTGCAACAGCTTGCAGGAACCAAGGATCAGTAGCATGGGGCCTCTGTGCCCCACAGAGAGGGCACGCTACTCAGACGGACCACCTTTTGCGGTCGGCTATAAAACCCGACCCTACACCACTCGGCGTTCTCTGCGCTGAATGTTATTGTTTTCTATTGCGTTTAAATGGGGTATATGTTATCCGTCGCTGCATTCAAAGACGATTCTGTCGGGCGAGACGCCCGACCCTACCACGGGAGTAGGATAGGCGTCCTCGCCTGTCCATAAGGATACAAATGAAGATTATTACAGCTGTCAGAGGGTTTAAAGATATACTGCCGGGAGAAACAGGAAAATGGCAGTATGTCGAGGAGAAGGCCCGGGAAATATTCAAGAATTTCGGTCTCAGCGAGATAAAGGTTCCGATTCTTGAGAAAACGGAATTGTTCAGAAGGGGCATCGGAGAGACCACCGATATTGTTGAAAAGGAGATGTATACATTTCAAGACATTGGTGATGAGTATCTGACACTTCGTCCCGAAGCAACGGCATCGGTTATACGGGCCTATCTGCAACACAACATCCATGCCGCGGATCCCGTGGCAAAGCTCTTTACCATAGGCCCCATGTTCAGACGCGAAAGGCCCCAAAAGGGAAGATTCAGACAGTTTCATCAGATCAATGTGGAACTCATCGGCTTGGATGATCCTCGTATAGATGCGGAACTTATACTCATGCTGATCTGTTTCCTGAAAAGTGTCCGTCTCTCCGACTTGGGACTCGAAATCAACTCACTGGGATGTCCCGGATGCCGGCCATCATTTCGAGAGGCGATACTGATTTTTCTTCAGGATAAAAAGAATGATCTTTGCAAGGATTGTCTCAGACGTCTCGACACAAATCCGCTTCGAGTTTTGGACTGTAAAATGGAAGGCTGCGGGGAAATCATATCCGATGCACCCAAATTACTCGATTATATCTGTTCCGAATGCCGGGATCACTTTGAAAAGGTCAAGGAATATCTCAGGATTTTTGATGTTCCTTTTGAAATCAATGCTAAAATGGTTCGAGGTCTCGACTATTACACCAGAACGGCCTTTGAAGTTACGACAGAATTACTGGGGGCGCAAAACGCCATAGCAGGTGGAGGAAGATACGACAGGCTGATAGAGGAACTGGGTGGGCCGGATATCCCCGGAATAGGTTTTGCGATCGGACTTGAGCGCCTGATCTCATTGCTGCCCATGAAAGATGAGGAGTTCGCGATACCTCCCCACCTTTTCATTGCCGCCTTAGGCGATGAAGCCCAAAAATTCGCATATACCCTGTGCAACCGACTCAGAATGCAGGGAATCAGAACGGAAATGGATTATTCTGGAAAGAGCCTCAAAAGCCAGATGAGGCGTTCAAATAAATTTAACAGTCGTTACACATTGATTCTTGGCAAAAGGGAAATAGAGGAAAAGAAAGCTGAATTGAGGGATATGAAGGAAGGAACACAGGAGACCCTGAGTCTTGATAATATAGAGGAAACGATAAGCAACATAGTAAAAAGAATGTAGGGCATGTTCCCCGAACAGGCCTTTTTAAGGCCGATGAGGGCCTGTCTGCGTGCGGTGACGCTCAGGC
>JAUVKS010000183.1 GCA_030596145.1 Pseudomonadota bacterium
TTCTCTTATCTTTATTTGATTTGAGTCTATAATAACCTTTTCGCCGGTGCCAAGAACAACAGCGAGGGTTTTTTCTTCAAATCTTTTTATATTCGTGACTTTTGCGATTCTGAAAAGATCAGAAACTGATGTTTGGGGGGGTACAAAGTAAATCCCTTTGTGATCTGTATCACCGGTTAACTCAACAACCACGGCCCCTGTTGTTTTTTCAGCATAGGAGATGGAAGGTGCATAGAAGGGGCGGAAATGATGAAGAGAAAACCTGCCGACATAAATGAAAGTCGTTATTAAAACGATAACGACCGCCCCGCAAAGCTGTCCTTTTGTTACATGCATGATCATTGTGAGAGTTCAACTATGAGCTATGAGCTTATTCTATCCTTCCTTTTCCAGCTTAAAGGCGTCATGAAGCGCCATGACAGCCAGTTCGGTATATTTCGTCTCAATAACGCAGGATATCTTTATTTCTGAAGTGCTTATCATCAAGATATTTATTCCTTCTTTTGCAAGAGTGGCAAACATCCGCGAGGCAACTCCTGCATGGCTTCTCATACCAACGCCCACTATGGACACTTTTGAAATGTTTTCATCGAATTCGACCTTCTCTGCCCCAATGTCTTGAGCGGCTATTTCGAGCATCTTCTTAACATCAACAATATCTTTTTTTGAGACTGTAAATGTCAGATCGGTATAGCCTTCAATACTTGCATTCTGAATGATCATATCAACTATTATATTCTGGTCCGAAAGCGGGGTGAATAAACGTGCTGCTATACCCGGCCTGTCCGGAACGCGAACAATCGTAACTTTTGCTTGATCCCTGTCGTATGTGACACCGGATACAACCACTTTCTCCATCTCTTTGTCCTCCTTCGTTACTAATGTGCCTCCATTATCATTGACTGATGATCTTACCTGTACAGGAACCCCATATTTTTTTGCCAGCTCCACTGAGCGTGGGTGAAGTACTTTTGCACCCGCACTCGCCATCTCAAGCATTTCCTCATAGCATATTTTTTTTAGTTTTCTTGCCTTGGGACAGATGTCTGGATCTGTTGTATAGATGCCATCAACATCTGTATATATCTCGCAGATGTCAGCCTGCAGAGCTGCTGCCAGTGCAACGGCGCTTGTATCAGATCCACCCCTCCCCAGTGTCGTGATATTGCCTTCTGGATCAATGCCCTGAAAACCTGCAACGACCACTACAGTCCCCTTTTTAAGTTCATCGTTGATTGTTTTTGTGTCAACACTGAGAATTCTTGCTTTATTATGAGCTTCATCAGTAACTATCTTCACCTGATGACCTAAAAACGATCTGGCCTTATAACCCATTTTATTCAAGGTTATGGCAAGCAGGGAGACTGTCACCTGTTCACCTGTTGAGATAAGTGCGTCATATTCCCTTTCGTTTGGTTTTTCAGAGGCACTGTGGGCGAGATCGATAAGTCTGTCTGTCTCACCGGCCATGGCGGATACCACTACGACAACCTCATTTCCAGCTTCCTTTGTATTGATGACTCTCCTGGCCACATTCTCTATTTTTTCAATATTGGCCACCGAGGTGCCACCATATTTTTGAACAACAAGAGCCATCAGCTAAAAACCTCCCTCTTTTAACATTTTTGGAATTTGTTCTGTTTTACCGGTATGACCGGAAATTTTAATTTCCCTTTTATTTTCATCCAAGTATCTTAAGTAAACGTGTAGACATTTCTTCGGGAGTATGTCCTTTATCTTTTCAGCCCACTCAATAATGGTAACACCGTCACCATAAAAATATTCTTCGTATCCCATATCCTCTAAATCCTGAGGACCTGATAACCTGTAAATGTCTATATGATAAAGTGTGATTTTTCCCGGATATTCATTGATCAATGTGAATGTTGGGCTTGTTATCCGGTATTCTTCCGGTATGCCAATACCCAAGGCAATACCCTGAGTGATACAGGTTTTACCTGAACCTAAATCGCCAATAAGCGCAACGACATCTCCTCCACTCAGGTTTTTTCCTATAATTCTTCCTATATTAAGCGTATCCTCGATACTCTCGGAAATAAGGGTCAGTTCCAATTTTGTTTCTTCCGGTTAAAAATTTACAGGCTAATATCATCTTTCACTTTGTTTTTCCAGTACAACAACAGCGGTGGCGTAGTTTTTGGTGTGTGTAATGCTTAGATGAACAGCCGGTGTACCGTAGCGATTTAAAATAGTTTTTGCCTTATTATGAAGATTCAAATCCGGTTTTCCCTGTTGATTTCTGATCACCTCTATATCTTTCAACCTTACTCCACCTGCGAGTCCGATTCCAATACTCTTTAGATATGCTTCTTTGGCTGCAAATCTTGCCGCATAATGTACTGCCGGGTGTGCACGTTTCTGGCAGTATTCAATTTCACTTTCCGAATACACCCTGCCAGTAAATTTCTCGCCCCATTTCTTCAGGATCTTTTCTATCCTGTAAATTTCAACGAGGTCTATTCCTATGCCGCATATCATTCTATCCCCTGACGATGGCATCGGCCATCATTGCCACATGTTTCAATGTCTTTACATCATGAACCCTAACAATGTTGGCTCCATTCATAATTGCGGCGGTAACCGTTGCTGCCGTTCCGGAGATACGCATTTGGGGAACTTCCTCGCCCGTTATTTTTCCTATGAAAGCTTTCCGTGAAGTCCCCACCAGAATCGGTCTTCCCAGGGTTTTGAACTCTTTTAGATATTTTAGTATCCTGATATTATCTTCTGCTGTTTTACCAAATCCCATGCCTGGGTCAATGATGATATTTTCAATGTCTATCCCGCATGACTTTGCCTTTTCTATTCTGTTTTTCAGGAACTCAATAATTTCTCCTCTGAGTGATTGATAGGTCAAATCACCTTCCTGCATGTTTTTCGGAGTGCCCCTCATGTGCATAAGGATGACAGGTGTTCCAAGCTCTGCTGCAACCTTTGGCATATCTTCATCAAATCTCATGGAGCTTATATCGTTGATGATTTCTGCGCCTGAGTCCACAGCCATCCTGGCGATATTTGCCTTGGTGGTATCTATCGAGATGGGAACGGAAACCTTCCTTGTTAATCCTTCAATAACAGGGATAACCCTTTTCAATTCATCTTCCGTGGAGACTGTGTTGGATCCCGGTCTGGAGGATTCCCCACCTACATCCAGGATATCCGCTCCTTCTTCTACCATCTTCACACCATATTCTACTGCCTCAGAAGCAGTGCTGAAAATTCCTCCATCGGAAAAAGAATCCGGCGTAACATTTATTATTCCCATGATTAGTGTATGATCACCTAGGGATATTTCCCTCTTCGGAGTTCTGAGGGTAAATGATTTTCTTGATATATTGTCAAAGAGTTTCCTGATGTCACCGGATATCCGGCTCAATCCGAAGGGTTGAGCCGAAAGCTTATCGGCAAATCGCTCTATTTGTTTGGTGGTGCCGATGATTATGGCGTCGGTTTTGTCAATACTGCAACCCACAGAGCCCCTGGCGACGGCCGCATCACCTCCGATTGAGAGCATTTCTTGTTTTATTATGTTTGCTACCTTGCATTCAACGCCCTCGATCAATATATTGGCGGCCATCATCTTGGGTGCCATTGCTTCAATACCGTGCGGATCAACTCCAACCTTTTTCAACTCTTCTATAGCTTCAGAAAGTGATGTAAGCTTCAGGTATCTCAAATCGAAAATTCCTTTGATTTTCGTAACACTTTAGTTGTTTGAAATCCCCCTCCGTCCCCCTTTAGAAAAGGGGGAAGTTATAAGGTTCTCCCCTTTTTTAAAGGGGAGTTAGAGGGGGTTTTTATATAAAAATATGGTGCGTTTGAAAAGAAACGCACCATATGCATTCGTTTCTCTCAGGTAAAGTTTCAGCTTACTGTAATCTCTCAGATTTCTCCTCCGCTTTCTTGATATCTTCCGCCCCTATTCCTATTATCTCATCCAGTTCTGGAGCGTCCAAGACCTCTTTTTCCAAAAGTGCACCGGCAAGCTTATGAAGGGTATCTATATTGTCGGATAATATATTTTTAGCTTTATCATAATTATCTGTAACGATTTTGGTTACTTCCCTGTCTATTTTCTCTGCCGTCTCTTCGCTGTAATCCTTGTGCGTGGCAAATTCCCGTCCAAGGAATATCTGTTCTTCCTTTTTCCCGAAACTCAGTGGGCCCATTTCTTCGCTCAT
>JAUVKS010000214.1 GCA_030596145.1 Pseudomonadota bacterium
CCTTATGATACTGCTCACAGTTTTTCACTTAGGTCCTTATGAAATTATCCTTATCATTTCCATAATAACTATCTGTGCAACGCTCACAGCCGCGAGCGGCCGCACGCAGACCGTGGTTTCAGTGATCATCCTGATTGCGATAGTCCCACTCTACCTTATTTTGCTGCATGACAAGCCGGTATACATGAGCAAATTCAAAGACCTGTCCATTGCCAAAAGCCAGATGGGGGCAAAAATTGAGGCGGAAACATTCGGCCCGCTCGGCCTTGTCACCGTTCTGGACAACCCTGCATACCATTACCTGCCCGACCTGAGCCTGAACTGTCCATTTGAATTGCCGAAGCAGAAAGGCCTCTTTCTGAACGGAAATTCGGCGGGCGCAATCAACAGGTTCACTGGAGACATGGAGGACATACGCTTCATGGATTATCGCACTACCTCCCTTCCCTACAAGCTTTTGAACGATCCGGATGTGCTCATCATCGGCGGAGGGGCGGGAACGGAGATACTGAACGCGAAGTATCACATGGCAAAGGACATTTCCGTTGTGGAGATGAACAGGAATATCATCCGTCTTATGCAGGGGGAATATCGCCATTTCAGCGGAGACATTTACAATCCCGAACAGTGCCGGATCTTTGTCGAAGACGGGAGGGGCTTCCTACAAAATACGAAGAGACGATTTGACCTGATCCAGATAAGTCTCCTTGAATCGATGGAGTCGTCCTCCGCAGGCGTTTATTCATTGAATGAAAACTATCTCTTTACGACCGAGTCCCTGAAAATCTGCCTTGGCCGTCTCAATCCCGGAGGCATTCTCAACATTTCCAGGTGGATCAAAAATCCTCCACGGGACTGTATAAAACTCCTAACAACGGCAATCTCCGCCCTTGAGGCCCAAAATGCCCCCAAATCCATCATCATGATCAGGAGCTGGCAGACGGCAACACTTTTGATAAAAAACGGCGATTTCAGCCGGGAAGAGATTGAAACCGCCAAAAAATTCTGCAGGAGCCGCCTTTTTGATCTGTGCTACTATCCCGGAATCAAAGAAGAGGAGACCAATATCGTAAACAAACTGGACGAAAGCTACTTTTTCGTCGCCGCAACCAGAATGCTATCAGGGGAAGGAGAAAGTTTTTATAATGAATATCCGTTCTATATCCGGCCGGCCACCGATGATATGCCCTTCTTTGCCCATTTCTTCAAACTGGCCGTACTGAAGAAGTATCTCGGCCCATACGGGCGGATCGCCATACCCCTCATAGACTGGGGATATATCCTCGTCTGGATAGCGCTCTGCATCCTCGTTTTACTGAGCCTGATTCTGATACTTGCCCCCATCAAACTGACTGGAGGCTCACCAGGCGGGAAAACTCCCGTCTTCATCTATTTCGGCGCACTCGGCCTGGCCTACATGTTCCTGGAAATGTCATTCCTTCAGCAATTCATCCGGTATCTCTATGACCCAGTCTTCTCTGCAAGCGTCGTCATCGGCTCTTTTCTCATCTATTCAGGAATCGGAAGCCTAATCGCGGGAAAAATAGGCACGGTAAGACCTAAACACGTCCTCTTTGCCGTAGTTTTTATTATCACCGTCGGAATCATCTACATGAAATCCGATCACCTGCTACAGAACACCTTGTCCGGCTCCTCCCTGTGGATGCGTATGCTTATCTGCAGTCTATTGATAGCGCCGCTCGCCATTCCGATGGGCATCCCCTTCCCTTCCGGGTTAAGCCGACTGACAGAAAACAGGGAAGGATTGATCCCATGGGCCTGGGGAATAAACGGCTTCTTCTCCGTCATCGGTGCTTCGGCAACCGTCTTGATCGCCATTGAATGGGGTTTCAAATCAGTGGTGCTTGCCGCCTTGGCACTTTATATCCTGTCGGCAGTGATCTATCGCAGGATCGGAAGGGATTGAAAGATAATATAAAATGTAATACCATCGATGACATTTTAGAGGTTCTTAAAGAGGAGGAAATGTTATGAGAGATGTGATGAGTTACAAAGGATATAATGGCTCGGTTCATTATAGCGATGAAGATCGTGTCTTTCATGGTAAGATAGAATTTATTCGTAGCCTTGTAAGCTATGAAGGCGGTGATGTAGAAGGGTTACACAAGGCATTTGAAGAGGCGGTAGACGATTATTTAGAGCTCTGCGCCGAAGAAGGAAAAACCCCAGAAAAATCCTTCAAGGGGAGCTTCAATGTTCGTACCGGAAGTGACCTCCATCGTAAAGCAGCATTGTTCGCCAAAGCTAAAGGCACTAACCTCAATAAAATTGTAAGTGAGGCGCTTGAAAAATATTTGTCCGCGTAATTTGCCGTTTCTGGCCAATTACACTTTTGGTAATTATAGGGACGTTGTTGACTAATTGGACATATTTTGGATAAGGCCTGACTGCGCAAATTCGAATGCCCTGTGCCGAAGGCCTGTATGCCCAGAAAAGCCCGATTAGATACTGCTGGTACTCTACACCATATTATCATACGCGGAATGGAAAAAGGAAATGTTAGTATTGAAGCTCTAAAATGCGGAGGAGTCCGACATATGGAATCGCCAACGGCAATTTTATTACTCTCATGTCCCGATGCAAAAGGAATTGTTGCATCAATATCGAATTTCATATTTCAGCACAACGGTAACATTCTCCATTCTGCGCAGCATACGGCAGAACCGGAAAGCATATTGTTTATGAGAATTGAGTGGGATCTCGATGGCTTTATGATACCCCGCGAAAAAATCAGGAATGCCTTTTCACCATTAGCAAAAAAATTCAAGATGAAATGGGATATTCATTTTTCCGACTATATTCCAAAGGTTGCCATATTTGTGTCCAAAGAAATATACTGTTTTTATGATCTGATACTGCGGCACCAGATGGGAGAATTTAAGATAGAAATACCCCTTGTTATTAGCAACCATCTTGACTTGAAACCGATGGCTGAGCAATTTGGTTTGACGTATCTACATTATCCCATAA
>JAUVKS010000138.1 GCA_030596145.1 Pseudomonadota bacterium
CAGGTTTAATTTTTTTTATTCAGTTTTTCGATGATATAATTAACGATATTTAGATTGATATGTTCCTGTATGTGACCATAATAGTTTACTAAATAATGTCTGTTCGAAAAGTCGGTATTTCGGTCATTCCGAGCAGAGCGAAGCGAAGTCGATGAATCTGTCTTTCCCGATAAATTAGTGGCTTACCAGATTTCTCTCCGTCAATCGCCGGATCGAAATGATACTATTTGGTGAATTTTATTAGTTTTCGGACGGACATTAATTAAACCATCTCATCACAGCAACGCTTAAATTTCTTTCCACTGCCGCAGGGACAGGGAGCGTTTCTTCCGACCTTTTTACTTTCTCTTTTTACTGTTCTTGATATCCCTCCGGTATCCCCACGACTTAATACATAATTCTCAGTTGACGGCTTGTGTATCTCTTCTATTTCCTCGTCTTTTTGAATCTGCACCATGCATAATTTTTCAAGGGTATCTTCCTTAACCCGGTAGATCATGCCGGTAAACATGTCATATCCTTCCATCTGATACTCTCTTTTGGGGTCTTTCTGTCCGTACCCCCTCAGACCGATACCCTCTTTGAGATGATCCATCGCCAGGAGGTGATCCTTCCAGTGCGCATCTATCGACTGGAGCATAATAATCTTCATCAGATAATCTGTAATCTCCTCACCGAAGTCTTTTTTCTTATCATGGAGCATGGTTCTGACATCTGAAACTATCTTTTCCTGGATCGTCTCCTTGTCGATATTATCCCGATTTAACTCACTGAAATTAAGCTTTAAAGAAAATTGCTTGTAAACTCTCTCATCCAGACCCTTGAGGTTCCACTCTTCCGGATGAAGTTTTTCATCTATATAATCATACAACATGTCCTCAACAACTTCTGCCAGGATATCATCAATATTTGCCCACAGATCTTCACCCTTCAGGACATTTTTACGCTGATCATATATAACCTCCCTCTGCCTGTTCATTACGTCGTCGTATTCCAGAAGATGCTTGCGTATGTCGAAATTCTGTCCTTCTACCCTTTTCTGGGCATTTTCAATCGCCTTGGAGATGAGGTTGTGTTCGATCGGCTCCCCTTCTTCCATGCCAATCCTGTCCATAACGGATGAAATCCTCTCAGCGCCGAATATGCGAAGAAGGTCATCCTCCAGGGAAAGATAAAACCTTGAAGATCCCCCATCTCCCTGCCTTCCCGATCGCCCCCTGAGCTGATTATCTATCCGCCGGCTTTCATGCCTCTCCGTCCCCAGTATATGAAGCCCGCCGAGATCAGCAATCCCTTCTCCCAATTTTATATCGGTGCCTCTTCCCGCCATACTGGTAGATATGGTAACTGCCCCCGGTTGACCGGCCTGCGCAATTATCTCAGCCTCCTTCTCGTGGTTTTTGGCGTTCAGGACATGGTGTTTTATACCCGCCCTTGTCAGGTACTTGCCCAAAAATTCAGACTTCTCAATAGATATCGTTCCGACCAAAACCGGCCTTTTAATCCCGTTCAACTCCTTTATCTCTTCTATAACAGCATCAAACTTTTCCTTTTCCGTTTTATAGATAACATCCGGGTTATCAGTCCTTATCATCGGCATATTTGTCGGAATAATGATAACCTCCAGATTATATATCTCTTTAAATTCAGCAGCTTCCGTATCCGCCGTGCCCGTCATCCCAGCCAGCTTATCATACATCCTGAAATAATTTTGAAAAGTAATTGATGCAAGAGTCTGGTTTTCTCTTTCTATCTTTACCCTCTCCTTTGCCTCCAGCGCCTGGTGCAGACCATCACTGTATCTCCTTCCCGACATGACCCTGCCTGTAAACTCATCAACGATTAAGACCTCTCCATCCTTCACAAGGTAATCGACATCCTTTTTGAACAGGGTATGCGCTTTCAGCGCCTGGTTGACATGATGAAGTGTTTCTATATTTCTGGGTTCAAAGAGATTCTGAACCTTAAGGTATTTCTCCGTTTTTGCCACGCCATCCTCTGTAAGAACAACCGTTCTGCTCTTTTCGTCCACGGTGTAATCATGATCCTTTTTGAGCCTGGGAATCATCTGATTAATTCTGTAATACATATCGGTGGACTCTTCAGAGGGACCGGATATTATAAGCGGTGTCCTCGCCTCATCGACCAGTATGCTGTCCACCTCATCGACAATCGCGTAGTTGAACTCTCTCTGGACATAATCCGTGATGTCAAACTTCATATTATCTCTCAGATAGTCGAAGCCGAACTCATTATTTGTACCGTATGTGATATCCGAATTGTACGCGGCTCTCCGCCCCTCTTCGTCTATACCGTGAACAATCTTTCCAGCGGAGAGTCCGAGAATTTTATAGATGGGCTCCATCCATTCGGCATCCCTTTTGGCCAGGTAATCGTTAACGGTAACAACATGAACACCACGGCCTGTCAATGCGTTCAGATATACAGGCATTGTTGCAGCCAATGTTTTTCCTTCTCCGGTCTTCATCTCCGCAATTTTCCCTTCGTGCAGAACAATAGCGCCGATTATCTGAGCGTCAAAGGGTCTCATCATCAACGTTCTCCTGGCGGCCTCTCTGACAACCGCGAATGCCTCCACCAAGATGTCATCGAGTTCCGCCCCTTTTTCAAGCTTCTCCCTGAAGTATCCGGTTTTTGCCCCGAGTTGTGAGTCGCTAAGGGCTCTCATGGAAGGCTCAAGCTCATTTATCTCTTCGAGAATAAATGACAATCTCTTTAATTCCCTGTCATTTTTGCTTCCTACAACCTTTTTTAATATCGAACCTAACATAAATACCTCTTTTCAAAAAAAAACCGGTAATAAATTACCGGAATCATGCATAAACTTAATAGTAGCCCAATAAGTCACAGAAATCACAAGTTGTTCAATCAGCAGTAAAATCAGAAGCCCTGAGTCCAAGAGCTAAAATAGATACTTCCGGGGGTTTACAGGAACACCATTTAGAAAAACACCATAATGAAGATGCGGGCCCGTGCTTCGCCCAGAATTGCCAACATAACCTATTACATCACCCCTCTTAATCCTCTCCCCTTTTTTGACAGCGCTCTTCATTAGATGACCGTAACAGGTAGATATCCCGTTCCCGTGATCTATCTTCACCATGTTCCCCATATCCGGCTTACTGTACACACCCACTACAATGCCGTCCGCCGGTATTACTATCTCTTTTCCCACTCTTGTTGCAATGTCTATCCCTTTATGAAACTCTCTTTTACGGGTAAATGGAGACATTCTATATCCGAACTCTGAAGTTACCCAACCCATTACCGGCCAGATAGACGGAGTAGAGGCAAGTACAGATTTCTGTTTTTCCAAAAATTCCAATAATTCTTTAAAGCTTTTTTGTCGGGATGTAGCATCTTCCAGGAGCTTATCAACGTTTTTGTGAATATTACCAATCAGAAACTCCTTAGATTCCATAATATTTTCTTCAGGTATCGGTCCACCTACGCCGAGTACCTGATCGTTATCATGACTGTTCTTAAGATTGGCCATGACCCTTATTTTTTTATCAAATCGCTTGAGATCCGCCATTTTCTTTTCAAATTCGCCAATCCTCCCGACCAGCAAATCTATCTGTTCCTTCTGAACCTCAGTCAACCGCTTCAATCCGGCAAGTTCAACTGTATCCTCCCTGACTTTGATATAATCGTATGAAAAATATACTATAGCAAAAAGGGAAACAACTACTGAAATTGAAACGAATTTTATGAACATGCTTGAGACATTTATCTTTTTGACTGAACTTTTCTTCTGGGGAATAATAAGGAGGGTATAGGTGTTCCTTTTCATTTCAGCTCCTCTTACCATAGAAAAATTAATTAATTGAAAATACCATATAAATATTAAAAGTCAAGGATAGATTATAGATATATATCACAAAACTACCCCTTGCCATTAACCTCCAGGCACGCAGTACTTGATTTCGGAAAAGTTCCTGATATAGTAAAGATAATATCATGAAGAGGAACATCCTTTTAATAAATCCCTGGATATATGACTTTGCCGCCTATGATTTCTGGATAAAACCGCTCGGCCTTCTGTATGTGGCCGGTTTCCTGAGAATAAATGGATATAATGTACATCTTATTGACTGCTTGAATCCATCGCATCCAGAAATGAAGTGTGAAACAAATATCAAATTACCGAAGAGAAAATCTTGGGGCAATGGCAAGTACCCGAAAGAACACATCCAGAAACCTGGACCGCTTGCGGATATACCAAAAAGATATAGCAGATACGGCATAACCCCCAACATCTTCAGAAAAGAGCTCCTCGAAATAAAAAGACCTGATCTGGTATTCGTCACATCCATGATGACTTACTGGTACCCGGGAGTCTTTGAAGCGATAAAAATCATACGTGAAACCTTACCGGGTGTACCGGTTGTCCTCGGTGGGAATTATGTTACTCTTTGTCTATCACACGCATCTGAAAATTCGGGTGCGGACTTTACAGTAGCTGGTGAAGGTGAAAGGAATATTCCTGCTATCTTGAAGGATATCTTCGGTGATGATCCCATATTCATTCCGGATTTAACTGACCTCGATTCCTACCCATTTCCTGCCTTTGACCTTATGCCGAACAGTGACCAGGTCCCCATTCTCACCTCAAAGGGATGCCCTTACAGGTGTACCTACTGTGCATCTCATATTTTGAACAACGACTTCAGAAAAAGGGACCCAATTAAGGTTGTCGAAGAAATAGAGTACTGGAATAAACAATATGGAATCACAAACTTCTCTTTTTATGATGACGCACTTCTCGTTGATTCTGATGAAAGAGCTATCCCGATGTTAAAAGAGATAATAAAGAGGGAATTGATGTGTCGTTTTCATTGCCCTAACGGTCTCCACCTGAGGGGAATTACTGAGGAAATGAGCAATTTGATGTTCCAGTCAGGATTCAAAACGATTCGTTTCGGTCTTGAGACTTCAAGTGTAAAAAGACAGATCGAGACAGGTGGAAAGATTACCAATGAAGAATTAAGGGATGCCGTAAACCATCTCAAAAAAGCAGGGTATAGATCCCGTGACATTGGCGTATATCTTCTGTGCGGATTACCAGGACAGACTGCGTCCGAAGTACGCGAAAGCATCAACCTTGTCAAACTATACGGCGCAAAACCGATAATAGCTGAGTTTTCCCCTATTCCAGGAACCACCATCTGGAAAGAAGCAGTAAAAACATCACCTTATAATATCAGTAAAGAACCACTGTTTCAGAACAACTCCCTTCTCCCCTGCCAGGGAGAACAGCTTACTTATGAGATGTACAGGGAGTTAAAAATGCTGGCAAGAACTTCTACTTTTACATGAAAGCAGGCTGTGCCCGAAACAACTGACGGTGTGAGATGCTACTTACACAATCAAGTAAAGGAAAAAGGCGAAAGCATGGATATAGTCCGGCGAGAAATGGCATGTATTTATTCTCCTTTTTGCAAATATTACCATTACATACGATACACCGCTGGACAAGGTTGAGCGAGCCGTGTCCATAATTGAATCTCCTCTCAGTCTGTCTCAGGCGAA
>JAUVKS010000076.1 GCA_030596145.1 Pseudomonadota bacterium
AATAATGAAATAACCTACACTAAATTCGGGGTCGTCAGTTTTGCCGGTTACGGGAACATCGAGATCAATTTCTCCTTTTCTGTTTTGAAGAAGTGCTATGCCTAATTTTACGGGCAGTTTGATGGCATCCGGGCTGTCCACCTCGTTACCAAGTGTTAACTGATCAATAAATATTTTATTCCGGGAGATGAGTTTTTTCTTGTCGATTTTATAGTTCAGATTCAGGACTAATTTCCCCTTGTCAATGACGTGCCCAAGATATTTTCCGGAATATGGCGTTAAAGGACTTAAATCTTTGTTGTCTAAAGTAATTTGTATATCTGCATACAAATCTTCGGCAAAGGGATTAATTTTTCCTTTAATTTCTATTGGGACGGTCTTGTCGAGCTCTCCTTGGAATTGGACATCAGCAAGATGAGTTTCTTTGGAAGAAAGTCCCGATATTTTTCCGTTCATGTTAAGGATATCTGTAGAATAACTTGGCTTAATGAGTTTATCTGTGAAGTTAACATGACCATTTTTAAAGCTTACTTCCTTGATAATAATGGGATCAAATAACCGCTGTGCTTTCTTTTCTTTTTCATCTAAAGCGGAGTCTTCTGTTGTTTCTTCTTTTTTTAGAATATTTAGAACGTTGATTGTTTCATCAGGGTTAATGATCAGCCCGGCGTAGAAATTCGAAAGGTTGATTTTATCTATCTTCAAAAAGCTGGGATTATAACCTGTATCTATATTAAGGAAACGAAGAGCTTCAAACTCGAGAAATCGATCTTTTGTTACCTCGTCAATGGATGAAAAATCTGACACTGCAGCCGTACCTTTGTAGGTAGCCGCTAATTTACCTTCTGTTGATTCATTGATTACAATATTTCCCTTTGTCGCAATCTTACCATCCTCGACAATCACCCTCACTGTATCCAAGATATGTGCTTTGAATGGGAGAATATGATAGTTCGTGACAGCTACTTGTAAATCAGCAAAAACGGGAATAATGCTCAATGACCCTTTTGCAGAGACAGTTCCTCCAAGCTCTTCCTCCAAAGTCAGGGTAATATCGCCGCGGCTATTTGGAGCTGTCGAGATATTCTTTCCCGTTAATTTCAGGTTTTGAATCTTGATGCTGACGGGATGTTCTACGGAGCTTAAAGAGGCATCAGAAAAGATCATTCTGCCTTTTGAGACATCTATACTGTCGAATTGTATAATCGGGATGGCTGCTTTGCTTTTCTTTTCTGATACTTCTGTGCTTTGCTTATCTTCTTTCTTCTCTATGGCGGGAATAAGGGACAATAAATTAACGGTTCCTTCTTGATCTCGCTTTATGTGTATAAAGGGTTTTTCAATAAGCAGTTCCTTGAATATAAATGCCTTTTTAAACAGGGATTTGCTCTGCAAATTTACATAAAATTTACCGAATGATGCGAATGGCGCTGCCCCTTCTTTTTCTTTTATTGTAAATTTTTCTATTGAAACTGAGAGGGCATATGGATTCATCCTGAGCTTTTCAATAGAGACAACTTGCTGAAGGGATCGAGAGAGTTTATCTGCCAGAATCGGCTTGAGTATAAGAGGGGCTACTAAAAAGCCTAACAGCGTATATAAAACAAAGCATGCTAATAGGGAGACAATAAACTTCTTTGCTGGACTTTTCATAGTTACCATTTTACTGAGAAATTTATTTATATCTCTCTTATATACCTTGTCTTTTATAATTTTACACGAAAAATATGAGAGGTTGTCACTTTTTTATAAAGTGGATAAAAAATATTTCATCTCTTCGAGACTGAGACAGTTTATGCAGTCTGATGGTTCAAGCCACCCTTTTCTGGCGATGTTGATTCCAAAGTCAATATGGTAAAGCCCGAGGATATTATGTGCATCGGGGTTTATGGCTATCTTTACTCCTTGACTTTTGGCATATTTGCAGTATCTCCAGTCCAGGTCAAGCCGGTGAGGATTGGCATTCAGCTCTATAATCTTTCTCTTCTTGGCGGCAAAATCAATAATCTTTTCCAGATCGAGGGAATAAGGATCCCTAGCCAGAAGAAGTCTTCCGGTAGGATGTGCGAGGATGGTTGTGAATCTATTATCCAGCGCTTTTATGAGGCGTGTGTTCATCTCATCTTCGGACATGCCGAAGTGAGAATGGACTGCCGCGATGACGAAATCGAACGAACTGAGAACATCATCGTCATAATCAAGTCTTCCATCCAGCAGAATATCCGCCTCAATTCCTTTAAATAAGTGGAACTTATTCTCCCTTTTGTTGATTTCATCTATAGCGGCATGCTGTTTTTTTATCTCGTTGACTGAGAGTCCCCCGGCATAGTAGGCAGACTGACTGTGCTCGGCGATTCCTATATATTCCATGCCCATTGTTTTTGCGGCTTTAACTATGGCTTCCAGTGAATCTGAACCGTCGCTTGCATTGGTGTGGATATGGAGCAATCCACGTATATCCTTTCTTTCGACCAGCTTTGGCATCTCCCCCCTTTCTGCGGCCTCTATTTCTCCCATATTTTCCCTCAGTTCAGGCGGGATAAAAGAAAGTCCAAGGGCCGAGAATATTTCGCTTTCACTTTCACAGGGTATGATATCATCTCCTTTGTAGAGCCCGTATTCATTCATCTTGATTCCCATTTCTTTTGCCCTTTTCCTCATTGTTATGTTGTGTTCCTTGCTTCCGGTAAAATGGTGAAGGGCATAAGGGAATTCTTTTTCGGCAACTATCCTCAAGTCTGCATTTATCCCCGATTTCAGGACAACACTAACCTTGGTCTCTCCTTTAGCCGTTACGTCCTGTACCTCGGGAAGGGAGACAAAAAAATCAGCTAATTTTAAAGGGGTTTCTGAGGAGGCCAGGATATCGATATCTTTTATGACTTCATTCCGTCTCCTGATAGAGCCGGCCAGGCTTGCCAAGATGACATCTTTCTGTTTACGGACGGAGTCAAGCAGGTTTTCCGCTTCTCCGATGATATCGGCGAACAGGTGTCTTTTTTTGTATCTTTTCAGCCGTTCGATTCCTGCTAATATCTTGTCCTGCGTTTTCTTTCCGAATCCTGTGAGTTCCACCAGCCTGTTTTCAATGCATGCATATTCAAGTTCCCCAATGGTTTTAATCTTTAGTTTTCCATAAAGTGCTCTTATCTTCTTGGGGCCAAGACCCTGTATCTTCAGCATTTCGATATGACCTGGGGGAATGGAGCTCTTAAGCTCTTCGTAATATTTCAGTGTGCCGGTAGTCACAAACTCGGTTATCTTCTGATTGAGGGCGTCTCCGATACCCTTTATCGAAGATAAATTACCTTCTCTAACAAGAGTCTCTATGTCCTCTTCCGTTGCTGCAATGTTTCTTGCCGCGTTGTAGTATGCTCTGGATTTGAACGGTGTTTCCTCCGTCAGTTCCAGGAGCTTGCCAATATCTTCCAGTATCCAGATAACATCTTTTTTCGTTATTGTTTCGCTCATATTTGCCGGTTGGGATTTCTTATTCGGTTTGGGAAATGCGAAGGTTTTTAGTGTTGTTCAATTACTTAAATCAATAGAACCAGTTCGTAAGTTCAATGTCCCTGCCTAAAAACCACATAAGGGAGGATTTCTTCACTGACAAGCTCTGCCATTTCACTATAAATACTGAAAAATTCTGTCAATCCAAAACTTTCTTTGTCTTTGAATCGCTCAAAGATATTTTTGTATCTCTCTTTTGCGGGTACACCAACGATCAAAAATGCCTCCGTATCCCGCTTATGACCTTCTAAAGTCTGGATAATAAGTTTCACCGCTGAATCAGGTGCGGGGAATTTTATTACATTCCCAGCCATGGCCTTTTTATAAGACACATATTGGTTCGGGTAGAGCATGATAACCCTGTCATCGGCTGTAATATTGAATATGCCGATATAGAGGTCACTATAAGGGGTAATTTTTATTATTGCCTTCCCTCCATTGGTAAAAGTCGTCTTATTAAGACGAGCACAAAATTGTTTGACACTTTTTCTTTGCTTTTCAGGTATAGATACCCTGGCTTGAATGACTACTTTATAGTGTGGTGTGGGAGGTGTAGTATTTTTATCAAAGAAGCACTGCTTTTCTGAAATCTTTTCATCTACAATAAAACCTCTGGTGAAGGATTTTATAAAATCAGCGGCCAAAGCAAAATCTTTGACAAGGGTGGAACCCAAAACATGAACACCTGCCGCCTGTTCAATGGCATCAGCCCTCGCCCTGCGTATAGCTAAATTCCATCCTTCTTCGGGAGTGATGCCAACAATAGCGGCCTCACCCATGCCTTGAACCGATTTAACTTCCGCAAAACCCGGGTCACAAAGAAAGATTAGAAATAAAATTAGAGGAATGATTATCCTTTTTACAATCAGCATCTATTACCACCTGCAAAATTATGTAGCGCAGGGCTTTAGCCCTGCAACAGCAATTTGTCCTTATTTTTTGTAGGGTCGGGTTTTATACCCGACCGCTCACTCACTTAAGCACCGCCAATACTTTATCTTCTTTTCCCGAAACCACCGGAGTCTGGTCTATATTACTTAGGCGTCTCGCCATACGGGGAACATTGTTTTTCAGGTAAGCCTTCATTTCAGCTACGGTAATTCTCTTATCCTTATTTTTATCCGCCTTTCCCTGCAATCCTTTCAGGAAATAGTATGTAAAAAGGCTGTGCCTTTTCTCCGGGTACCATGTGCTTACCTGATTTGCTTTTGCACTGAGCAACATCGTCATATTCCCTGGCGCTGCATAAATATCCTTTAATTGAAGGGCAGCAGGGCTTATGCCCTTAATGATCTCTCCTTTGGCCGAACCGCCTGAAAAGCAGCAATCCAGGACTATAGTGATATCCCTAACACGTAATTTCCCTAAATTTTCTTTCAGCGTATCTAAGCTGTAGCCGGAATTAACAATATATTGAGGGTCGGCCTCTACAGGTACAAAAAAGGCACTTCCTGAACCTGGATCAGGCGCGCCATGACCCACGTAATAGATAAAAATCCTGGAATTCGGTTCCACGTAGTTATAAAGTTTTCCCTTTGGATTTTCCCTTTTACCAAATATGGTATTAAAATCTCCCAGATGGGCATCTTCCTTATATATGATATTTCCCTCTCTAAAGCCGATGGTTTTGACAAGATATTCTTTTATGATCCGGCCATCATGAATGGCGAATTTTACCCGTGGAGCCCTGCTGTAATTTTTGTTAGCGATGACTACGGCAATGTCATCCTTCCCGGCAATGTGTCTCCCTTTGGGAATATTCATGTCCACATCAATGCTAAGACCTTTGGCTATTCTTATCTCCGGAGCTTCTTTCTCTTTAGCCTCAGTTAAAATTTCTCTGATGCGTTTTTGTGCCTTAGCCATGATCAGATTGAGCGGCTTTTTTGTGGAAAGGCCGGACCTTTTTTCAGAAAGGGCTACATCAATAGGTATTCTTTTCCCGTCCTTTATGCGCTTGTTTGTAAAGAATTTGAATTTTATATCCTTATGCTGGCCGGGTTTCAAATCCCCCAGGTCAAACTGGGGCGTTTCCGGTATAATGAAAACATTTCCTCCATGGATGACCTTTGCCTTAATATCCTCTGCCTTTCCCACTCCCACATTCTGGATGCGTACTGTAACGTCTAAGATTTCATGTGGGTCTACTTTTGCGTTATCATTAAAATCAGAAATGCCCGTATCGGCTACGATAAGTTTTGGTGGCTTAAATTTACTGGTCCTAAATGCCACAATTACAGGTTCAGCATCAAAACCCTGGGCTTCTACTGCCTCCAGTTTTATTCTGGTTAAACCCGGCAAGATTGTCTTATCACTGGATACATCGATAGCCTTTTTCACCTCTCTACCTGGTGGGATGTCTCCTAATAAGGCCTCTTCTTTTACATGTATTCCTTTCTTGTTTTCCAACACGGCTAATTTTACCTTTACACCGTGTGCCTTACCGGTCCCTGTATTTTTTATAACAACTGCAATTTTTCCATTCTCTAAGCCTTCGAGCACACCGTCACCGTAGTGATCTTTAAACGAAGCTGTAATTATAAGATTAGCTGGTTTTTGAGGAAATTTTATGGGATTCACATTTTTAACTTCCTCTAATCTGGCGAGATGAGAACTACTATACACTTTATTAAATTCTTTGATCACTCTATTTGTCAGGTCTTTTTCCTCGGAGTAACCGGAAGTTTCCTGAGCATTTATATCTAATATATAGTCATAATTTTCATCTTCTCTTATCTTAACAACTACTGGAACTATCTGAGGTATGATTTTTTTGCTAAACTCTTGATCTAACTTTTCCAGTTTCGCATTTGAATCATGGACTAACTTCTGGTATCTTTCAAATTTCTTTCGATAATCATCTTCCTCTTGTTTTAAGGTTTCTTTAGTTATATATGATCTTTTATTTTTCAGGTTTTGTTTGCATTGCCTTAGTTCATTTTCCGTTTCCTGAATTAAGGTTTTCTGCTTTTCAAAGGCTTTTTTAAATTCCCGAGTTGCATTTTTACCGGCATCTGAGAGTAGGAGTATTTCTTTCATATTAACAAAACCTACTTTGTCGTCCACAGAGTAATGAACTTGATAGCCGTTAGGATAATCAACATTGTAACCGGTTAATTTAAATGTATTTACCGAACAACTCAATAGAGAGATGCAGAGAAACAATAAAACAATTTTCCTTCCCATTAAAATAACCTCCATTCCCCATGTCAATATGTCTGAAACTTGGAACGTTCGTAACGTTCGGGGGTCAGGTCTTGCAATAACACATTTTAAAGGGGTTGTTCGATGCCGTACAGATGTAATGTTGTATTGCAAGACCTGACCATCTGCCCTACGCGGATGCGACAGGCAGGCCCGATGTGCCAAAGCAATAAAAGAACAGATTTGCTGAAAGCGCAAGTTATTTTCCATTTATAACGTCGGCATGTCAGCATAGTGAAGCTTTTTACGGATAATAAGCACGCCTGCAGCGATCAGTCGTCCTGTGAAGCAACTGGTTAAAAAAATATGTCAACTTTTTGTTCTATGTGCTTCTTTTGCCGTAGATATCCAGCTTGAAAAGTCCTCAAGAGAAACAGAAAAATACTCATGTTGACTTGCTGGTTTCCATAAAATACTCGATGGCTTTATTCTTATTGATCCGACTTTTTTTCATCTTTATCGAGAATCGTTTCCTCGATATACTTAGGTGCCGCAAATCGGTTGTTATACTCTGGCATTTCGTCTTTCCTTTCTTTGTTTGTAACGCTTGAAATCAGTGGCAGCGGTACGCTGTCTGCTGAATTGATTTTTAGCATTCTATTAATTCGATATATTGCGAATCCGTCTTTTCCGTCACGAATATTGGATAAGAACGTTTCTCTGTTATATCAGCAACTACCTGCGATGATGGATGACCATATTGATTTGATGTACCAAATGATATAACGCAACGGTATCCTTTGTTCGTTAAAATTTTATTATTGAAACTGGAGATGGCACCGTGATGTGGGATTTGAAGTGTACCGATATTGTTCCAATAATTTTTATACTTTTTCGTTAAATCCACATTGTCATTTGTATCGTAATCTCCCATAAAAAGGCAGGCTGGTTTGTTATGCATGAAAAAAGAATCGCAATATCTACAATGACATGACATATCATGTCTGTAAGAACAAATAATGTGATGGCCATTCTTCTTTTCAGGTCCAGAGTATATTATCATTGAGTTTTCGTTAATAGTCCCACCTACTTTTTTATAAATCTTTTTTATCGGTTTCCGATTCTGAGTCAGTAATTTCCGGTTAGGTTTTTGCATGTGAATAAGTTATAAAATCAGCATATTAAGTCACTTTTTTCCTTGACATACGCTTAATAGCGTGGGCGCGATCTGATATTATTAGCAATATCAGGAGGTTAGCACTATGCCA
>JAUVKS010000030.1 GCA_030596145.1 Pseudomonadota bacterium
GTCAATAGCATTTCAATATGTCCGGTTTTCATAGCAAGTGAAATGTCCGGTTTGAAAATTGTTTACAGGTTTAGTTGAACAAATATTTTGTTTTTCCTTTTCCTGTTCATTCGGTATTTCACAAAGTGTTACACCATGGGAAAGCCGATGAGTCGATGAACCGTTTGTATCTATAAGTTCACCTTCAGCATTGTACCGTCCAAGAATCCGTCTTTTCCAAACAACAGAATAGCTTCCGTTTAGATGTTCATAAACATCAACCTTACACCTGGCAAAACTGGCTCGATAAGGAGATTTCTCAATCTGGAGCGCCAATCCATTCACCCTTATCGTATTGTCAAGATATACTGTGCGACCCCTATGAATCACAGAAAAAATGAAATCCAAATCCGCATCTCCAGAACTGACAAAAGCACTACCACTCTCAGCAGGCTCAACAGAAAAACGACGATTCATGTCAGGTAGAAAAACTTCATTAATATACCGGTTGGCATCCTGGATATTATCGATGCCTTCTTTCCGAAGTTCTGCAACCAATCGCCCCTGCCATGTACCATTCCATCTCTCACTCCGGCCTCGTGCCTGTGGAGAGTAAGCAGGTATCATTTCTACTCCCAACTCATCCATAACCCTGCCAAACTGTGTCAAATTCTCAAGATCAACCTTTCCTCCGGCCTTCTTGGTATGCCAATATACACTGTCCCTGTCTGTATAAAGCTGTGCCGGAATCCCGTACGCCTCAACCACCTGCTTCATTATAGACATACAATCCTTAGTCGTCTCTGCCTCCTCCAGACGCCCGGCAAGGTTCTTACCCGTAGCATCATCTATTACCAATAACAGCATCTGGCGCTGCCCAGGGCACAATGATAACCACTCGTGATCACTCCCGTCCAAATGTAACATCTGCCCAAACAACGGCCTCCGTTCACGTCGTTTCCGGTGACCTCCACGACCTTTCCCTCTCTTTACATAACCACCTCTCTGTAAAAGGTCTTTTACCCATGTGTAACTGTATTCAATCCCGTGATCCTCAACCAGCTTCTCATGAAAATGCGTGACGTTAAAATCAAAATACTCCTCCCGAAACAACTTCAATATCTTCTCTACATCATTGTAGGGAATTCTGCGTCGGGATGGCCGTAGCGTCCTGCGATCCAGTAAGCCATCAATGCCGTATTCCTGATATGACTTGTACATCCTTTTGATAGTCCTCGGAGATACGCCTAAAATGTCAGCAGCCTGAACCCACTTGATCTCACCCGCTACCGCCTTTAAAATGACTTCTTGTACTCTCATTGCCCGCCTCCAGGCAGATGCTGGATAAATCAGATCCATAGTACTCACCTCCGCAAGTACTATTATCCAGAATCCGCAAAAGCGGACAAATCATTTGCTATCAACAGATTTTTATATGTCAATTCGTGAAAAACAAAAAGGCCAAACCATACAGGTTCAGCCTTTTTGTTTTTCACCGTTGCGTTGTATAACTATTTTGCAACCTTTCTCTTCAAGAAGTATCCCTCAGGATCACACTCTTCTCTCAGCAGTTTCAAATCATCTTCGCTTGGTTCTTTCATATCCGTCAGATCCGGTGAAATCAATAACTCAAAGCTAACCAATTCCTGGATATCTTCCGCGGTTTTTCCCGGCAGTACTTCAAGCAACGTCATTCTCCTGGTTTCCTCATCAAAACCAAACAGCGCCTGATTGGTAATGACCCTGTAAGGTCCTGAACCCATAACCCCGGCTTTTCTTCTATAATCCGGCTCTCCATCACCAAACCCTATGCTCGTCACAAAGTCAAGTCTTTCAACAAACCTTCTCTTTTCCAGGGCCATTATTGCGATAGTCTTCTCACAGTTTGCCGCCATCGCTCCGGCGCCACCGCTCCCCGGAAACCTGACTCCGGGCTTTAAATAGTTGCCACCTTCAAAGTGCGAATTGATATTTCCAAATTTATCTATCTGAGCGCCACCGATGAAGGCGTAGTCGGCATATCCTCTTTGCGTCAACTCAAAGGCGCCGCAAAGCCCCTTTGCATAAACGGCTTTACGAAAAGCCCTGGTGTCACCAACGGAGAGCGGCAATCCCTGTTCAAGAACCGCCCCCAACGAGCCGGCTTCAAATATCATGTTAAGATTTGGAGCATGCGTAAGCTGGGCATGCATTGAAGCAATTATCGGCAGACCGGTTCCGACGAACACTATTGTTTCATCCTCCAATACTCTTGAGCCTGTATAAGCTATCATTTCAAACGGACCATATTCAGCCATGTTTTCCTCCTTAAGATATTATTTAGCACCTTAATGCATTGATTGAACAACCATCAGTCTATAAGTATTGGCTGCACACCATCCATCTGCCTCAGTTCCTTAAGCTTGTCGTAAGATCGTGTGGCCAGAAAATCGTCAAAGGTTTCACAACCAAAGATATATTTGTCGTAGTATTCCTTAAGCTTATCCTTGTTTCCGGTTTTCCTGAACTCATCGCTTATTCCTCTAAACTCCTGGAATTCCGGCATATCGAACCAGTAATATCCGTAACATGCCCCGGGGTAGCCTCCAAAAGGCTGCTCAATCAGTGCATCCACAGCGGGATAGGGAATCTCGGTAAGATTTGGATATTTACGTATATTGTCGGTTGGAATAATCTGCTCCGTAGTCACTATGGTGTGGGCAGCAGCAACGGCTATTTCGGGACAGGTACAATGAGCACCGAATATCCTGCTATTGCCATACATGTCCGCCACCGGCACATGTACGAGACCAACATCCGGATGACAGGCCGGAACCAGGTATACATCTTCTTTTGTAAATGGACACTCTATCATCCTTCCTCTGTTTACCAGTTCCATATCGGAACCGCCATGATCCCGTGTCGGTATGAAGGGAATACCCATTGCCGCAGCCTTGAACCTGACAGACATTCCATAGTTTGTGTAGTCATCAAGCTGAATCATTTCCTCGGAGAGAAGGTAACGGAAAAGAGGCGCTATCCCTATTACCTCATATCCCCACCAGGCCAACTCAACACGCTTGATGGACACGTGATCAGGATCTATAATCATCGCGCCGGCTAACAATTCAGCGCAGAGCGATTGGGATTGGAAAGACAAGGTTAAATCCTTTACACCTTTCCTGATTATCTCGTGTATAGCGGCAACGGGAACGCGGGTGTTCACAAAACCGCCGATACCAAGGTTTATTCCATCCTTGATATACTTGTCCACTGCCTCCTTCAAGGTTGTCCTCTTGTCATGCAACCCCTTTTCTTTTGCCACCGCCGCTTTCCTTGCTTCAAAAGGTGTGGGGCCCCAATACTCAAATGGTTCCTGCCCCTTTTTCTTAATTTCATCAGGTTGCAAACCGGTAATATTACGTATGTCCGAACTCTTCATTAGTTTGTCCATTTATAACCTCCCAATTGACTCTTGATTTTTTTCTTTTTACTCCTCCAGCCTTGACAGTGATACTATCCTGCTCAGAGAAACAAACCCATAGCACAAATGCGAGAGTTTATACTAAAATAGTGTTTGGAAGTCAAGCAGCAAATTGGTGAAAAAAACATAATGATAATCAATTGGCGAGATATCAAATTTATATACGATTTAATTTAGACCACTTTATCTGTTGCAAGATTAAACTGAAGTGTTGTATTGGTTTGTTTGCCAATTCCTTATCCAACGTTTCATAGGAGCTAAAACATGTATGCAGTAATCATGGCAGGCGGCAGGGGTACCAGGTTCTGGCCGAAAAGCAGGGAGAAGATGCCGAAACACCTGCTGGATATCTTCGGCAAGAAAACAATCATACAGGAAACCGTCGAGAGGATAGGCCCAATGATCCCGGCAAAGAACATCCTGATTGTGACGGGCGCCAGTCATTCCGACGAGGTTATGCGGCAACTGCCCCATCTACCGGAGGAAAATATAATCATCGAACCGGTTGGCAGGAATACCGCCCCATGTATCGGCCTGGCAGCAATGTATATCAAAAAGATGAACCCGGAAGCTGTCATGGTTGTGCTCCCATCAGATCACTATATTCCCGATGAAGAGGCTTTCCGGCGAACCCTTGCCATAGCCGCTGAAATAGCACAAAGAGGAAATTACCTTCTGACCATAGGAATAAAACCCACCAGTCCCGAAACCGGCTATGGCTACATGGAACAGGGAGAACCTGTAGCCGTCATAAGGGGTGAAGAGATATTGCAGGTTCGATCCTTCCGCGAAAAACCTGGCCTTGAACAGGCAAAGTCTTTCTTGCAGGATGGAGGCTTTTCCTGGAACAGCGGGATGTTTATATGGAAGGTCTCAACCATACTGCATGAGATAAATAGATTGCTCCCCAATCTTTACAAGGGGCTCTTAAAAATAGAAGATGCCATCGGTACTGACAGTGAAAAGGATGTCATTGGTGAAGTGTACCAAGAGATTGACCCCATTTCCATAGATTACGGTGTCATGGAAAAGGCCGGTGGAACATTGCTGGTCAAGGGGGATTTCGGCTGGAGTGATGTGGGAAGCTGGAACGCCCTGTGGAAAGTATGGGATAAAGATGAAAATGGCAACGCCGCCAGGGGGCGTTTTATCGGTGTAGATTCTTCTAATTCGCTTGTTTACAGCCCCGATAAGCTGGTGGCGCTTGTAGGGGTGGAGGATCTGGTCGTTGTGGAAACGGCGGACTCCATTCTGGTATGCAAAAGAACGGGTTCTCAAGATGTGAAGAAGCTGGTGGATATGCTGGAAGAAAAGAATATGAAGGAATATCTGTAGGATATTATGAAAAACACTCCACTATACCCTCTTATACTCAAGCCCATCTTCAAGGAAAAGCCGTGGGGAGGAAGAAGATTGGAAACTCTCCTCGGCAAGGACCTTCCGCCGGATGTTCCCATCGGCGAATCCTGGGAGCTTACCATCCGCCGGGATGAGAAAAGCATTATAGCAAACGGCCCCCTTGCCGGAAAGACACTGTTTGAGGTGGGAAACGAAAGGGGAGATGAGCTTTACGGGATATCATCAGTCACAGAAAACAGATTCCCGCTCTTGATAAAATTTATCGATGCCCAGAATACTCTTTCGGTACAGGTTCACCCGGATGATAGATATGTTTCACTCAATGAAGACAGCAACGATTCGGGCAAGACCGAGATGTGGTATATCCTTCACGCAGAACCAGAATCCAGCATCATTTTCGGTCTTAAAGAGGAGGTTACCCGGGAAGAAATCCGCAAAGCCCTTAAAGATAAGACGTTGAAAGATTTTTTCACTGTGATCCTGGTGAAGAAGGGAGACGCCTTTTTTATCCCTGCGGGGACTGTTCATGCCATCGGTCGCGGTATTGTGCTGGTGGAAATCCAGCAGAATTCCGACATCACCTACCGACTGTACGATTTCGACCGGGTGGACAGCCAGGGAAAACCGAGAGATCTCCATGTTGAAAAGGCACTGGATGTAATTAACTTTGCTTTTACGGATACCGTTAAGATAGAGGGTACTGCTGTTCTTGAAGGAAAAAGCAGAAAAACCCTCCTGATAGAATGCCCCCATTTCGCTGTTGAACTGCTGGAAATTAATCAGGAAACCGCGCAAAAGACATTTAACAGCTTCTCCATTCTTTCCATGCTTGAGGGCAGGTTAACCATTCAGTGGGGCGGAGGCAAAGTAAATGTAATAAAAGGTGAAACAGTGTTTCTTCCGGCGTGCCTTTCCGATTACAGATTAACCCCTGAAACCTTCTCAAGAATGCTAAAAACATATATCCCAGAGGTTTGAGTAAGGGTGAAACATAGAGCATATTGCCATGTTTAGTCTTCCTTCGTAGACATAAGGGTGCGCAGAATATCCTCCTTACCTATAATACCAACCAGCTTGCCTTGATCCAGCACAGGCAAAGTGTGTATGTTGTTCTTTACCATCAGAGTTGCGATGTCTTCCAGACTGATTTCTATACCAACCGTTATGGGATCAAAAGTCATGGCTTCGGTCACCGTGATTGCCGCCATTTTCTGTACTTCTTTATCAATATTTTTCTGGGATTTTAAAGGGATAAAACTGTCAAGCAAGATGAAGAAAGAAGGCAGGGGAATTTTTCTTTGCTGGGAGATCAAATCCTCCTGACAAATAATCCCCGTCAAGCGGCCTTCTTTATCAACTACAGGCAGACCATTAATGTGATGTTCAAGCAGCAATTTTGCGGCTTGAACAATTTCCGTCTCGGGATGAACAGTGATTATTTCCTTCGTCATAATATCTTTAGCCTTGAGCATTTACTTTTCCTCCATATTTTTGTAAAAGCTTATATCATATTTGATTCCTTGTAAAGTCTACTATCGATTTTTACGAGTAGAAGGGTGACCAGCCGCAGGCGATAGAAAAACGTGGAGATTGTAAGGAAGAGAACATAGATGAAGACTTGCCATCATTGCAAAAGGGAACTTGATATAGATCGAAAAGTGGGCAGAAGAGATATATGTCCCTTTTGTGATGCAGATCTCCATGTTTGTCTCAACTGCCGATTCTATGATCCGGGGCAATATAATCAGTGCCGGGAGACACAGGCAGAAAGAGTTGTCAGTAAAGACAGAAGTAATTTTTGTGACTATTTTGACTTCAGGAATTCCACCGCCGGTGAAAGCCACGACGAAAAGAAGCAAATTGCAAAAGATAAACTGGAAACCCTTTTTAAGAAATAATCTGATGTCTGGAACAGCTTGAGCGAGGTTGCAAAAATAATTGGTTAAGCACTGCCTATTTCCGCTATCATCTCTTTCTTGTAGTATTGATAATACTCAAAAACTTTCTTAATATAGTAATGAGTGGCTTTGAAGGGTGGGATGCCGCGGTACTTCCTGACTTTTCCGCTACCGGCATTGTATGCCGCAAGAGCCAGTTTGGTATCTCCATCAAATTGATTCATGAGTTGTTTGAAGTACCTGACACCGGCGTTTATATTGTGTTCCGGGTTGAAGCTGTCCTCTACACCAAGAGCTTTAGCAGTTCCGGGCATCAACTGCATAAGACCCTTTGCCCCCCTCTCGGAAACCGCTCTGGGGTTGTAGCTTGACTCAGCCATAATGATAGCTTTTACGAGAGCGGGATCGACCTGGTAGCGATTTGCTGCTTTCTGTACAATCGGGTGGAACAGGCGTTCAGCCCTTTTGCCATGAACTGATAACGAACAGTTTTCGGGGACGGCAGCAGCATACTCCCCTGACAAGGACTCATGATAGGTTTTGAATTCACAATCTACTGTTTTTTCAACAGCCAACTGGATGTTCTTCTGGCCATTAAAAAGGGGAGAAACAAACACAAGCAGAATCATTGCAGCGATAAATATCCAGTGGGCCAGCATCGCGAAAAACAGGTTTATTGGCAATTCTTCATCCATTATTAACCTTCCTTAATAAAAGAAACTTTTTATTTAAGCGTGGAAACATATAAAGAAATAAGGATAGTGTGTCAAGAAAAATATCGCAATATATGATGGTTCAAGGGGTCAGATCCCCGCTCCTGATAAAATTCATCGATGCCAAGGATATCCTTTCGGAGCGGTTTCGCCCTGGCGATGTGCCTCGTAATTATGAAGATAAAGCTATATTCCTTATTTCTGTTTTTTATATGTTGACAAAGGAGAGATGTTTTCGTATTTTTAATAATCAAATACTATATCAGGTGTTGGGAAATTTGATTTTGACCAGTCTCCTAATATTGGATTACAACCAGCCCATTTTGATAACACAGCAAATGCCACGTCTTCTATAACGAGATGCTCCCACGCTTGCAAACGTCTCGAAATCCATCAGAGATGGATTTATAACATATTAATCCAAAAATATAACCCGAGGGGTGCCTAAGGAAAGGTTTTTTAAGGTGCGTCCCCTCACAACGCGACCTTTTTCAAAAGGTCTCCAAGAAAGGAGGATATGTTATGGATAAAATTCTAAGAATTAACATGGGGTCCGAAGGGGGGCCGAAGGTAACGGAGGAAGCTCGGGGAGCATATGAAGGCATGGGAGGCAGGACGCTCACCTCTGCAATTGTTTCCGGGGAAGTTCCGCCGTTGTGCCACCCACTGGGAGAAGATAATAAACTGATTATCGCTCCCGGATTGTTGAGCGGTACAATAGCGTCTACGTCGGGACGAATCTCTGTGGGGTGCAAGAGTCCGCTGACCGGTGGCATCAAAGAGGCCAATTCGGGGGGACAGGCTTCTCAGGTGCTGGCCCGATTAGGCTATGGAGCCATAGTTTTGGAGGGGAAACCGAAAGATGATAACCTTTACAAAATATTCATCAACAATGACGGGGTTAAAATATCTCCCGATAACAGCCTCAAGATGCTGGGTAATTACGACCTGGTCGAAAAGATGAAGGAAGAGTATGGCGATAAAATCGCATGTATTTCCATCGGGCCTGCCGGCGAGATGAAGCTGTCCGCCGCTACGGTAGCTTTCACCGATATGGAGCTGAGACCCACACGTCACGCGGGAAGGGGTGGCGTTGGTGCTGTTATGGGTTCCAAGGGTGTGAAGGTCATCGTTCTCGATGACACCGGCATGAAAATGCGAGCCCCGAAAGATCCCGAAAAATTCAGAGAAGCTAATAAGATATTTACTGAGGGCCTCAAGAAACATCCGGTTACGGGTGAAGCCCTTCCTGCTTACGGAACAGGCGTTCTGACCAATGTGATCAACGAGGCAGGCGCATATCCAACCAATAACTTTAAGTGGGGTCGTTTTGACAACTGCTCCGCAATCAGCGGGGAAGCAGAAGCTGAAATTGAAGAATCTCGTGGTGGATTTACCACTCACGGCTGCCACCGTGGTTGCGTCATACAATGCTCGGGTATCTATATGGACAAAGATGGTCAGTACCTGACAAAACAACCGGAATATGAAACGGTATGGGCCCATGGAGGAAATTGTGGAATAGACGATCTCGATGCGATTGCTATGATGGACCGACTGGATGATGATTACGGCTTGGATACCATTGAAATGGGGGCTACAATAGGTGTAGCAATGGAGGCTGGTGTGGCCGAGTTTGGAGATGCCGATGCGGCCATAAACCTGATACACGAAGTGGGCAAAGGAACCCCACTTGGACGTATCCTTGGGAATGGGGCTGCTGTAACCGGCAAGGTGTTTGGTGTAGAAAGGGTTCCTGTGGTTAAGGGACAGGCGATGCCGGCCTATGATCCCCGCGCTATACAGGGCATTGGCGTAACCTATGCCACCAGCACCATGGGAGCGGATCACACCGCAGGGTATGCCATAGCCACTAACATCTTGAAGGTAGGAGGCTACGTGGATCCTCTGAAACCGGAAGGTCAGATAGAACTTTCAAGAAACCTCCAGATTGCCACCGCTGCCATTGACTCCACAGGGATGTGCCTCTTTATCGCCTTTCCGGTCCTGGATCAGCCGGAGACCTTTCAGGCGCTTATAGATATGCTTAATGCGTTTTACGGGCTGAATATGACGGCTGATGACGTAACGGAGCTGGGTAAAAAAGTACTCAAGATGGAGCGAGACTTCAATGCCGATGCCGGCTTCACAGCCAAGCACGACAGGCTGCCCGATTTCTTTATGAAGGAGGCGTTTCCGCCTCATAATGTCACGTTCCAGGTGAAGGATGAAGATCTGGACAGGGTCTTTGACTGGTAGGTAATCCATTTTCGCTCTTTAATTGAAGGGGAGATCCAATTGGATCTCCCCGCTCTTCTTATATGGGCATAAATCTTTCTGTTCCCGAAACCGACCCTGAACTTTTTAAGATAAAACAGATAACGGTCTTTTAATGAAATTCCTAAAAAAGTCAGACAGGATAGATTTTCCGGAAGGTCGAAACACTCCTTGCCTTTTATTAACCTTGAAGGCTGACATGATCCCAATTTTTTTTCAACTCCTCCAGAAGGGATTTATGGTAAAAACCAGAGTCGGCTGCAGCATTAAAATATTTCTCTTAGAACAACTCGGGTTGGACCCCGAATATCTTAAAAAAAGGGTTCAAACTGTCTTTCTGGATTCTGAGCCTGTTGACAATATCGACACAGCCATCATTAAAAATGGGTCTGTTCTGGCACTTTCTGCCGCTATGCCGGGACTGCTAGGAGCGGTATTGCGAAGGGGAAGCTACTACGCCTCAATGCGGAGTGAGATTAGCCACAAGGAAGAGATAGAATCCGTGCCACTTCAAGAGGGCTGGGTTGTTGTAAAACTATTCAACCTGCTCATCCGGGAACTGGGTCCAATTTTTCTCGAAAGGGGTATCTGGATCAAAAAAAATGATCTCCAGGGATTTTTCAAGAAACACTTGAATGGTCTTAAAGTGGGATTGGAGAGCATTAGAGTTGACGATGAAGAATATAACTTAGAAAAATTGTCAAAAATGGAATGGACATCCGGGGAATTCTTTTTAAAAATCAGGGGCGTTTAACCTTTCATAACTAACCCCCTGCTACAGGAGGGAAAACACCAAGCCTGTCCCCATCATTCATGATTTCATCTAACTCGGCATAATCCAGAGAATAATCAGGAAAAGAACGAATAGATCAACAAACCGTCCACTATTTATATATGAACAGATTTAAGATTATTACAGATTTTTGGCCAAAGGGGGACCAGCCGCAGGCAATAGCAAAGCTTGCGAATGGCATTGAAAAGGGACTTAAACACCAGGTGCTCCTGGGGGTTACTGGTTCAGGCAAGACTTTCACCATAGCCAATGTTATTGAACAAGTTCAGAGGCCGTCCCTGGTTATTGCCCCCAATAAGACCTTGGCCGCCCAGCTCTACAGTGAGTTCAAGACACTCTTTCCCGAAAATGCCGTGGAGTATTTTGTCAGCTATTACGATTATTACCAGCCTGAAGCATACATACCGAGAACAGATACCTATATCGAAAAAGACTCATCCATCAACGACGATATAGATAAGATGCGCCATTCTACCACCCATTCCCTCCTGGAGAGAAATGACGTGATTATCGTGGCAAGTGTCTCCTGCATATACGGCCTCGGATCTCCGGAGGAATATCACGGGATGATGCTCCACATGGAGGAAGGAATGGAGATGGGACGGGATGATATGCTCGAAAGGCTTGTGGAAATCCAGTATGAACGCAACGATATCGATTTTCATCGCGGCACTTTCCGTGTCCGTGGTGATGTTGTCGAGATATTCCCCGCGTACGAGGAAGAAAAGGCCATAAAGGTGGAATTTTTCGGAGATTCAATTGAATCCATATCAGTAAGCGACCCTCTCCGTGGAAAGAAGATTGACCGCCTGAAAAAGATCGCCATACATCCCAAAAGCCATTATGTGACCACCAGAGGAAACATAAAGAGGGCGATTTTAACGATAAGGGAAGAGTTGGAGGTCAGACTCAAAGAGCTGGAATCGCAGAACAAGCTTTTGGAGGCACAGAGGCTTGAGCAGCGGACGAGATTCGATATCGAGATGATGGAGGAGATGGGTTATTGTCAGGGAATAGAAAATTATTCACGTCACATTACCGGAAGAAAACCGGGAGAAACCCCACCCACACTGATGGAGTACTTCTCTAAAGATGCCCTTGTGATAATAGATGAGAGCCATGTGACTATCCCTCAGTTAATAGGTATGTACAGGGGAGACAGATCGAGGAAGGAAACTCTGGTCGAGTACGGTTTTCGACTCCCCTCCGCGCTGGATAACCGCCCGCTGATGTTTGAGGAATTCGAGGCAGTTCCCTATCAGAAGCTATATATTTCAGCCACGCCAGCGAAATATGAACTGGAAAAAGCGGAAAGAAAGACCGTGGAACAGGTCATCAGGCCTACAGGGCTTATGGACCCGGAGGTCATTGTCATGCCCGTTGACCACCAGGTTGATGATCTTCTGGGTGAGATTAACAAACGTGTGGAAAAAGGGGAACGTGTACTCGTCACCACACTGA
>JAUVKS010000119.1 GCA_030596145.1 Pseudomonadota bacterium
ATATTCTGGAATTGATACTTCTCCAGGCGGATATGATGGAACTCAAGGCCGATCCCGATGGGCCCACCCGTGGTGTTGTAATAGAAGCAAAGCTTGACAAGGGAAGAGGGCCGGTAGCCACTGTTCTGATTCAAGAGGGAACATTAAAAGAGGGGGACGCCTTTGTTTCCAAGACAGAATATGGCAGGGTTCGGGCCATGATAAATGATAAGGGGCAACGGATAAAAGAGGCCGGGCCTTCGATGCCGGTGGAAGTCATAGGATTTTCAAATGTGCCCCAGGCAAGTACGGATTTCATTTGTGTGGAGGATGAAAAAAAGGCACGGAACACGGGAGAATACTGGCTAAGAAAGGAGAGGGAGAAGGAACTTTCTGCTTCTTCAAAGATTACATTGGATCAGCTGTATGATAGAATAAAAGAGGGAGTAAAAGAACTCAATGTAATTATCAAAGGTGATGTCCACGGTTCCATAGAGGCTCTGTCTGAGGCACTGGACAAGCTCAGTACCAAGGAGATCACATTGAAGATTATTCATAGTTCTACGGGTGCAATTACAGAAACTGATGTAATGCTGGCATCAGCGTCCGATGCGATTATTATAGGATTTAATGTAAGACCTGACGCGAGGGTTTCGGAGATTGCTGAACAGGAAGGGGTAGATATTGAGCTTTACGATGTCATATATGATGCAATTGCCGATGTGAAAGCCGCAATGGAGGGGCTCCTTGAACCTATTTACAAAGAGGTAGTTCAAGGCCGCGTCGAGGTTCGGCAGTTATTTAAGGCACCAAAAATTGGCGTTATTGCCGGCAGTTATGTTACAGATGGCAAAGTGACAAGAAGTTCCAATCTCAAGGTAGTGAGGGATGGAGTGGTTGTTTATGACGGCAAAATACTTTCACTCAAGAGATTTAAAGACGATGCCAGTGAAGTCGCATCAGGGTTTGAATGTGGAATAGCGGTAGAAGGTTTCAATGATATCAAGGTAGGGGATACGCTTGAGTCTTATATCAAAGAGAAAGTGGCAAGGAAGTTGGAATAATTTCAAATATCTTGCCACAAAGCCACAAAGTTCACAAGAAAGTGTCTAAAGTTTCAAGTAAGCTAAAGTGACTAAAGTGAAAGAATGCGCTTTCAGCGTAGCCTGTTTTAAGACTGACCGCGCCGAAGGCGTGTACGTTAACTTTAGATCACTTTACACTTATTTGACTTTAGTGGCTGAATAAACACCCAATTTTTGTAAAATGATAGTCGGCGTAGGCATAATAGATATTTATATTTTTGACAGCAGATCCCTGAAGAGTAAACGGGGGGTTCTGCGGAGCATATTGAAAAGAACGCAAAACCGGTTCAATATATCCATAGCAGAGGTAGGTGACAACGATGATTGGAAAAGGGGAAGGATCGGGTTCAGCGTGGTCGGAAACAATACGGGTTACGTAAATTCAAAAATGGACAAAATCTTAGGATTTATTGATAACCTGGAACTTGCGGAGGTGTTGAATTCGAAAGTAGAAATTATAAGCTTTTCTGATGCTATGGAACATTATGATTATATGAAAGATGTCAGAGTAAACGATTATGATGAACTTTAAAAGGGCTGACAGGGTGGCTGATCTTATAAAAGCAGAAATCTCAGACATCCTGTTGAAACGGGTAAGGGATCCGAGGGTTGCGCATGTGACCATTACCGGTGTGAAATTGACTGATGATCTTCGTTCGGCAAGGGTTTTTTTCGTCCAGATGGGAGAGAGTGTCTGCAGTGAAGAAACCATGACGGGGATGCGGAAGGCTACCGGGTTTTTGAAAAAAGAACTGGGGAAGAGATTGCAGCTTCGTTATGTGCCTGCCATAACCTTCGTTTATGACGAATCGTTTGGGTACGGGAGTCGTATAGACAGGCTGTTGGAGGAGATAAAGGAAAAGGAGACAGATGCTTGACAGGATAGTCGAAGTCATAAACTCTTGCAGGACTTTTCTTGTAACATCTCATGTGCGGCTCGATGGTGATGCCCTGGGGTCGGAGCTGGCCCTGTACCATGTTCTTCGCGGTATGGGGAAAAAGGTTGTTGTTTACAATCAGGATGAGACTCCTGAAAATTACAGGTTTCTTCCTGGCTCAGAAGTTATTGTCAATAACCTTGAATTTGCCTCCGATTTTGATGCTGTGTTTGTGTTAGATTGCAGCAAGATTGTCAGAGTGGGGAATGAGGCTGCCAGAATAGCTTCTATTAAGGAGATGATAAATATAGACCACCATATCTCGAATGGAGTTTTCTGTGATATATCGCTGATTGATACTGAAGCGAGCTCCACGGGGGAAATACTTTATCGACTTATAGAAAAAATGGGAGTCGATCTGACTGCAGATATCGCGATAAACCTTTATGCAGCTATTCTCACAGATACGGGTTCATTTCGCTATTCCAATACAGGCAAAGATACTTTTGCAATAGCGGGGAAATTGATGGAACAAGGGGCAGATCCCCGATGGATAGCCGAGAGAATCTATGAAACTAAACCGTTAGCAAAGATCAAGCTTCTGGCAAAGGTTCTCGCCACCCTCGAGCTTGATTGGGATGGGAAGATCGGCTCCATGAAAGTTACACAGCAGATGCTCGAAGATGTGGGAGCATTACCGGAATATACGGAGGGTTTTGTAGATTTCCCCCGTTCGATCGAAGGAGTCGAGGTTGCCGTACTTTATAGTGAAACATTTGAGAACAACTTCAAGATAAGCCTGCGATCTAAAGGAAAAATCAGTGTAGAACGTGTAGCAAGTAAATTCGGGGGCGGTGGACATTTCAACGCCTCAGCTTGCATGATAGAGGGGGATATTGATACCGTCAAAAGCAGTATCGTAGCCTCTATTATAAATCAGCAATAGAAGTGACTAAAGTTTGAATCCTGCCAAGGCGGGACTAAAGTGAACTTAAGTTGATGCACTCGTAAAAAGTTGGGATATACACAATTTTGTCATTCCCGTGAAAACGGGAATCCAGTCTTTTCAAGTGTTTAGTTGTTTGTGGATTCCCGCCTACGCGGGAATGACAGACTTTTTACGAGTTTGTCAAAGTTAATGGTACACGACTTCAGTGCGATCAAAATTAAAACAGGTTGCGCTGAAAGCGCATTTTAAACTTTAGGCACTTCAAATGTGTGATTGCATGAACGGCGTTATAATAATTGATAAACCTTCCGGAAAGACATCCTATGATATTGTTGAGGATGTCAAAAAGACGCTCGGTGTAAGGAAAGTTGGCCATACCGGTACCCTTGATCCCCTTGCCACCGGAGTGCTGCCTGTGTGTATCAATGAAGCGACAAAACTCGCCCAGTTTTTTTTGGCGGATAGCAAAGAATACAGGGCTACTATGCTACTGGGTGTTGAAACAGATACCCTCGATATAGAGGGAACGATAATTGCCAGAGAGGAGCCTTGTGTTGCCAGAAGGAATATAGAAGAGGTATTGAGTAGCTTTGTAGGAAAAATAGAACAAATTCCTCCCCGTTACTCAGCGGTTAAATATAAAGGGAAACCGATGTATAAGTGGGCGAGAAGAGGGATTGTTGTTGAGCCCCTACCCAAGGTGGTTGAGGTATACCGGATTACTCTCGAAGATGTAGAGTTGCCCTATGTGACCTTTCTGGTATCATGTTCCAAGGGAACTTATATAAGATCTCTCTGTTCAGATATAGGAGAGACATTGGGGTGTGGGGCCTGCCTGTCCGGATTGAGGAGGATAAGGAGCGGTCATTTTTCTGAGGGTTCGACCATATCTCTTGAAAGTGTTCACGATCAGGGGAAAAAGGAAATGTTGGAAAAGAACATAATTCCGATGGTAGATGCCTTGTCAAGCTTTTCCACTATTGATGTCGATCAAAAGTTAGCGGGAAGGTTAAAGGAAGGATATCAGCCTACGGTTGGGGATCTGGTGGAAAATTATGTTCCTTCTCTTGCCACTGGAGATATGGTAAAGTTTGTTTCCCCGGGCAGTCACCTTGTGGCTCTGGCCAGAATGCTTTATTCATTTGAGGAGGCTTCCTCATTGGATACAAAAAAACAACTGGTCAAAATTTTAAGAGTATTCAATTATTAATGGAAGATGAAATAGAAGTTAAAAACTCAATGCTGGAGGTAGGAGAAGCATTCTATGCTGGCTTTGAACTTTAAGCCTTCAGCTTTCAGCTTAAATAAAATGGGAGGATATAAAAGTGGTGCTGGAATTAGACAGAAAAAAGGAAATAATCAAAGATTTTCAGGTACATGAGGGGGATACCGGATCTGCAGAGGTACAGATTGCTCTTCTCAGTGCGAGAATAAGCTATTTGACAGAACATTTTAAGATTCACAAAAAGGATCACCACTCTCGCAGGGGACTTTTGAAACTTGTCGGGCAGAGGAGGAGTATCCTTGATTATCTTAAAGGGAAGGATGCTGACAAGTACAGAGAAATTATTCAACGCCTTGGGATAAGAAAGTAAGAAAAGTGACTGAAGTACCTTAAGTTGTTTATGTGCTTAAAGTGAGCTAAAGTTGGCTTGTTAAGAGCCTTAACTTTAGACACTCGAACCACATAGTAGGGGTATAGAGTACAAGGCTTTAACCTTGTTTAACACACATAGTACAGCCATAAAGGGCTGTCCTGTTGTAATTTTAATAAAGGAAGGAAAAATGAGTAAAATATTTAGCACAGATTTTGCGGGGAGAGAGATTTCCCTGAAGACGCATTATATGGCGGGTCAGGCGGATGGAGCCGTTTTAGTTACCTATGGCGATACCGTGGTTCTTGTTACGGCGGTATCGATGAGAAGCAGCAGAGAAGGTCTTGATTTCCTACCGCTGACTGTGGATTACCAAGAGATGACCTATGCGGCGGGAAAGATACCCGGTGGTTTTTTTAAAAGGGAAGGACGTCCCAATGAAAGAGAAATTTTGACGTGCAGAATTATTGACAGATCCATACGCCCCCTCTTTCCCAAGGGGTATTTTTATGAGACGCAGATTATTGCGACAGTGCTTTCTGTGGATAATGACAATAATCCTGATATTGCCGCGATGCTGGGTGCATCCGCCGCCTTTGAGATGTCGGATATTCCATTCAAGGGTCCGGTTGCCGGTGTGAGGGTTGGCCGATTGGAGGGAGAATTTATATGTAATCCTACGGCGGAGCAGATGACCGGAAGCGACCTGGATCTCTTTCTTGTGGGAAGGAAAATACTTCCCGGCACAGACGGCAGGGAATTTGATATCAATTTGGTGATGCTTGAATGTGGGTCTCTTGAAATTGAGGAAGACGTAATGGTTGAAGCCATACAGTTCGGTCTGGAATCTATGAGGCCGGTGATGGAACTTCAGGATCGCATGTGTCAGTCCATAGGAAAGGAAAAACGAACGTTAGAGCAGGTTGAGATTGACGAGGAACTTCGCGGGAAGATATCTGATGCGGCCACCAGCGGTTTGAAAGAGGCCTATGCAACGACCGACAAACTGGAGAGACGGATAAAACTGCGCCAGGTGAGGGAATCGATTGCGGCCGAGTTTGCTTCTGAAGATGCAGGGATCAGCTCTATGATGAAGGGGATCCTGGAGGGGTTGGAGAAGAGTACCCTCAGGAACATGATTTTGAATGAAAAGAGAAGGATGGACGGCAGATCAAATACGGAGATAAGACCTATCAGTTCCGAAACCGGGCTTCTTCCAAGGACGCACGGGTCGGCGCTATTTACCAGAGGGGAAACCCAGGCCCTGGCCCTTGTGACTCTCGGCACCTCTTCGGATGAACAGAGAATGGATTATATAAGCGGGGAAGAGATGAGAGCTTTTATCCTTCATTATAATTTCCCTCCTTTTTCTGTGGGTGAGGCGAGATTTTTAAGAGGCCCCGGAAGGAGAGAGATAGGACATGGCGCGCTTGCAAGAAGGGCGTTGCTTCCCGTTATTCCTTCTCAGGAAGAGTTTCCCTACACCGTCAGGATTGTTTCCGAAACATTATCCTCCAATGGCTCCTCATCCATGGCCACGGTTTGCGGAGGGATTCTTTCTCTGATGGATGCCGGTGTGCCGGTGAGAGATATGGTTGCCGGTATTGCCATGGGTCTGTTGAAGGAGGGTGAAGAAGTTGTCATCCTTTCCGACATCCTTGGCGACGAAGATCATGCAGGCGATATGGACTTCAAGGTATGCGGTACAAAGAAGGGCATTACCGCCATGCAAATGGATATAAAGATCGATGGGGTTACGGAAGACATCCTCAGAAAAGCGCTCCATCAGGCAAGAGACGGGAGACTTTTTATTATTGAA
>JAUVKS010000169.1 GCA_030596145.1 Pseudomonadota bacterium
TGAGATAGGCGACATGAGTCCTTCATTGCAGGTAAAAGTATTGAGGGTAATACAGGAAAGGCAGTTCGAACGGATTGGAGGCATAAAGACCATAGATGTTGACATAAGGATTATTACCGCTACAAACCAGGATTTAGAAAAAGCCGTGGCAGAAAAAAGGTTCAGGGAGGATCTTTTTTATCGCATCAATGTAATACCCATCCATCTCCCGCCTCTCAGAGGAAGAAAGGCGGATATGCCTGTCCTGATCACTCATTTCCTGAAGAAATTTAATAAGTCAAAAAAGAAAAATATAGAGGGATTAACACCCGAAGCCATGAATTGCCTTATGGGATATCACTGGCCTGGCAATGTAAGAGAGATGCAAAACCTGATTGAAATGCTTGTTGTCATAAAGGAATACGGCAATATAGAGGTAAAGGATTTGCCGGATAAGATAAGACTGAATTCAGAAGGAGTTGAAGGAGTTATAAGCAATGTTGAGATCACTGACGATTGTCTGGATCTAAACAAAGTAATCGGTCAATTTGAAAAAGATTTGCTCTGGAATGCCATGCAAAAATCGGGGGGGATAAAAACCAGGGCAGCAAAGTTGTTGAGCCTGAACAGAACAACCCTTGTAGAAAAGCTGAAGAGATATAATATCAGTTAAAACTCAGGTAGTTAGACTGAAGTCTATCCACCATCCAGGACTTCTCTTACTTTCTTCACCATATCAATTAACCGATACGGTTTGCCGATAAAACCGGCAGCGCCGGATTCAAGCGTCTCTTTTACCTTCCCATTGGCAGAATAACCGGTAGCAATAAGAACTTTTATCTCCGGATTGATTTTAAGAAGCTCCCTAAAACACTTGTGACCACCCATGCCGGGCATGCCTATATCCAGGATCGCCAGATCAATCCGATTCCCTTCTCTCTTATAAATCTCAACGGCCTCCTCTCCGGTTTCCGCTGAAATAACCGTATAACCATGCTGATCCAGTATATCGCACGTTGTATCGAGAATAGACTTCTCATCATCCACTAAAAGAATGGTCTCATTACCGCCACATACTTCGTTTACCTTCTCATGCTCCACATATGCCTGCTCTACATTTTCAATAGCCCCCAACACCGGAAAATAGACCTTGAAAACGGTTCCCTGTCCCGGCTCACTGTAACATACAGTGTAACCATTATGATTCTTTACAATACCATAAACCGTGGCAAGACCGAGCCCGGTTCCTTTGCCAACCTCTTTCGTCGTGTAAAAGGGCTCAAATATATGCTCCAGCGCCTCCCTGCCCATGCCGCAACCGGTGTCTGAAATAGTCAGCAATACATACCTGCCGCAGACAGCGCCTAAATGAACCTTGCAATATTCCTCATCCAGAACTGCATTTTCCGTCTCAACGACAAGTCTGCCACCTTCAGGCATGGCCTCGCAGGCATTAACCGCAAGATTCATTATTACCTGTTCAAGCTGTGTCGGATCCGCATTGATGATCTTGAGATCATCAGACAGACAGGTTTCAATTGATATCATTCCGGGAATGACTCTCGCTAAGAATCCCTCAACCCGCCTGACTTCCTGATTCAGGTACACCGGCCTCAACCTGCTCTCTACTTTCCGGCTAAAGATCAGAAGTTGCTTAACAAGCTTCGCAGCCCCCTGGGTCGATCTGTCAATCTGGTTGAGGTAACGACGGTCGGGGTCATCCTCCGCTTTTCCCTGTAACAAAAGCTGGATATAACCGGAAACAATCTGGAGAACATTGTTGAAGTCATGCGCAATGCCGCCTGCCAGGATGCCAATGGCTTCCATCTTCTGGCCATGGAGGAGCTGGGCTTCAAGCCTCTTCCGCTCTGTAATATCCTGTCCCGAGCTAATGGTGGCGACCGGTGTCCTGCCGTCCCCACCATAAATAGCGGAAGAGTTCCACAACCCCATACGTATCCCGCCATCCTTGTGCAGAATCGGAATCTCCACCCCCTCCCTGCCTTCTCCTCCTGACGTATTTTCAATCTTTTGCAGGAAGCCGGAACGACCCTTTTCAGGAAACAGCACATCGAGAGGCTGACCGATCATTTCCGCCTCGGTGCGGCCACTCATCCTGACAAAGGCCTTATTAAAAATGATAATCTCTCGTTCCTTATTCCAAACAACAACAGGCGAATTGATATACTTAGGCAGGTCGCTCAGATAGTCATTGGTTTTAGTTTCCACTTCATTACGCCTCTATTCTTTTTGGTAGCCGTGGCGGGGTTACGTCCCGCCCATACAAACATCTACAACAAAAGGCCCATCCACCGTCTCAAATGGAATAACAATACTTGGACCACCTAAGATATGTTTGATCGAGTGACCCTTGCCTGAAACTACAGTAGGGATTGCCGCCGAAACATTTAAGCCGATCGACTCCAGCTCCTTTCTCGCTACACCTGAAATCATATTTGTAATCTCACCCACTGCATCCGTAATATCGCCATTGACTTCATTTATCTCTTCCCCCAACATATTTGACACAATCTTCAATATAGATTTCTCGGAAAAGCTCAGGGCCATTGAGCCGTTTACCGCCCCTGTAAAACCTATGATGCCGGAGACATCACCCCTGGCCAAAGCATCCTTTTTAAGATAAGGCTTGCCCGGTTTCGGTTCGATAAAGGCCATTGTTTTCAGTACGCTAATTGTCCCCTGTAAAAAGGGATTTATAAATCGGGCATCCATCTTTTCCTCCTTCAGCCTTCGTCGAGTGGTCGAGTGGTCCTTACAGCTTCGCTATGATTTTTTCGATCTTTTCATCCAGGACTTCAGCAGTAAAAGGCTTTACGATGTAATTACTGACACCTGCCTTAACCGCCGCCACAACGTTTTCCTGAAGGCCTTCCGCCGTAACCATCAGAAATGGCAGGCCGCTAGATTCACTATCCGCCCTGACAGCTTTTAAAAACTCAAGACCATTCATATTGGGCATATTCCAGTCAGAGATGATGAAATCTACTTTTTCTGATTTTAATACCTTCAAAGCCGCCCCGCCATCCTCTGCTTCGACGATGTTTTTGTACCCGGCCTGTTTTAAAAGATTCTTAATAATCTTTCTCATCGTAGAGAAATCATCAACAACCAATATTTTTATATTTTTATCAATATCCATGACCGCACTCCCTTTTATTCAGCCTAAACTCTCACTCAATTCAAACAGCCCCCCCGGGTCCAATATCAATCCTACATTACCGTCCCCCATGATAGCGCCGCCGGAAACCCCTTTGGCGTTTTTCAAACCTTCACCAAGGCTCTTGATCACCACTTCCTCTTCACCTAAAATCTCATCCACCAGCAAACACTTGGACCCGTTTTCACCCTCAACCACCACCACTATGGCTTCCCATGGATTTTTATGCTTGGGCTCTATGTCGAAGATCTTATACAATCTTACCAGGGGCAAAAGCTTGCCTATAGCGTTTATTGTTTCACCCCTGCCGACTATATTGTTATAAGATTCCTCCACGGGACGCAACAACTGTCTGATTGCGGTGGTAGGAATAATATACCTTTCACTGCCCACCTTTACAATCATACCGTCAATAATGGCCATGGTAAGAGGAAAGTTAAGCGCAAAGGTGGAGCCTTTATCAACTACACTGTCAATCTCTATCTTCCCCCGCAGTTTTTCCACGGCCTGTTTCACCACATCCATCCCGACTCCCCGACCGGAGATATCCGTCACCTTCGCGGCAGTTGAAAAACCGGGGAGAAAAATCAGCTTATAAATATCCTGATCCGAAAGACCGTCTGAACTATCGACAAGTTTTTTCTCGACAGCCTTTTTAAGTATTCTGTCTTTATTCAGCCCCTTTCCGTCATCCGATATTTCGATTACAATATTGCCTCCTCTGTGAAAAGCCCTGAGCCCTACCAGGCCCTTTTCAGATTTGCCTAACTTTATACGCTCCTCCGAAGAATCTATGCCATGATCCACGGCATTTCTTACCATGTGTACAAGCGGATTATATATCTCCTCCACCATATTCCTGTCTATCTCCGTATCCTCACCTTCCATGACAACACCGACCTGCTTTCCGGCATCTCTCGACAGATCCCTTACAAGACGGGACATCCTCTGAAATGTCTGTTTGATAGGCACCATTCTCAAGCTGGTAGAGGTTCTTTGGAGTTCCGATGTAATAGTGGACAGACGAGAAACATTTCTGCTCAACTTTATGTCGGAATTTGATAGAATAAATGGATTTTGCCTGATCATCGACTGGGCAATGACCAGTTCACCAACAGTATCGATTAAATCATCCAGCTTCTTTATATTCACCCTTATCACAGCAGTACCTGCGGCCTGCTCTGTCTGTTTTCTCAGGGCCTGTGACACCTGCTTCGGAGTAACCTTACCTTCGGATATCAGGGCTTCCCCAATTTTTTTGGGTGGAATCGATTGTTGCGCAGCCTCAAGTCCTTGTCCCAGGGCATCCTCTGTTATTGCGCCGTCTTCGACCAGTATTTCACCCAGTTTTTTTACTTCTACTGTATCCGGGGCATCCTGTTCAATACTTTCTATCCGTTTTTTCAAGGCATCCAGATCAATATCTAAAGGTTCAGTCG
>JAUVKS010000174.1 GCA_030596145.1 Pseudomonadota bacterium
AGAGATACAAAGGCCAATTTTCCTGAATGCGAACTTATAGCAGGAAACGTGGCATCTGCCGAAGGAACGGAAGACCTGATCAAGGCCGGAGCGGACGCGGTAAAGGTTGGGGTTGGTCCAGGTTCTATATGCACAACAAGGATTATAGCAGGCGTGGGAGTTCCCCAGATGACCGCTACCAGGGATTGTTATAAAGTGGCCTCTAAACGTGGTATCCCAATTATTGCCGACGGCGGTATTAAATATTCTGGTGACATAGTAAAGGCCCTTGGTGCCGGTGCCTGCTGCGTCATGATAGGAGGCTTCTTTGCTGGAACGGAAGAGACACCAGGCGAGACAGTGCTCTTTCAAGGAAGAACCTATAAGGTCTACAGGGGAATGGGTTCTCTTGAGGCGATGAAGGCAGGAAGCAGGGACAGGTATATGCAGGATGATATTGAAAGCAGTTTAAAACTTGTGCCGGAGGGAATAGAGGGTAGGGTTCCTTTCAGGGGCTCCCTCTCCGCAAGCATACATCAGCTTGTAGGAGGACTTAAAGCAGGAATGGGGTACGTCGGGTGTGGTACAATAGAAGAGCTACGGGAAAAAGCACGCTTCATCCGCATAACACAGGCAGGCCTTAGAGAAAGCCATGTTCATGATGTAATAATCACAAAAGAAGCGCCCAATTACTGGTTAGATTAGAGTCTTTATTCACAACAACTGCGTTTTTTTGCGCAGATGTTGGTACGAGTTCAAACAGCAAGATTTAGTTAAGAGTGTAAAGTGAACTAAAGTGCCTAAAGTTAAAAAATGCGCTTTCAGCGCAGCTTGTTTCAAATTTGACCGCGCCGAAGGCGCGTACATTAACTTTAGCTCACTTTAGGCACTTTTGGTGTTGCGGCTTTGCCGCCTTAGGATTCTATTTATGAAACACGCCGATTTCGTTCATCTCCACGTACATACGCAATACAGTCTCCTTGACGGTGCAATCCGCCTGGATGATCTTTTTAAAAAGGCCAAAGAGTATAAGATGCCCGCTATTGCCATTACAGATCATGGCAATATGTTTGGGGCAATTGACTTCTACAAGAGTGCCTACCGACATGGAATCAAACCAATCATAGGATGTGAACTCTATGTTGCCCCCCAAAGCCGCTTCGATAAGGATTTAGGTGGAATAGGAGAGAGAGCATATCATCTTACCGTTCTTGTCAAAAATACTCAGGGATACAATAATCTTATAAAGCTGACGACTGCTGGGTATCTGGAAGGATTTTACTATCGTCCCAGAGTGGATAAGGAGATTTTGTCCCGACATAGTGAAGGGCTTATATGTATGAGCGGTTGTCTGCATGGTGAGATACCAAGTCTTTTGCTTAAGGGAAACGGAGATGGGGCAAAGAGAGTTGCTGAAGAATATCGAGATATGTTTGGTGACAGAAGGTTTTACTTGGAAATAATGGAAAACGGACTTCCTGATCAGAAGATGATCAACACTGAACTGATCAAAATCGGGAAGGAACTCGGGATCCCCCTTGTTGCTACAAACGATTGCCACTATCTGAACAGGGAGGATGCCGAGGCCCATGAAGTCCTTTTATGTATACAGACCGGCAAGACAATAGATGATAGTGACAGGATGAGATTAGGTTCGGATCAATTTTATTTTAAGTCTCCCGAAGACATGAAGCAGAACTTTAACTATATCTCAGAAGCGTTCGATAATACGGTAGAAATTGCTGGAAGATGCAATTTAACCTTGAACTTTGAAAAAATCTTTCTCCCCCATTTTGAGATCAACAATGAGGAAACTCTTGACGAACATCTGAGAAAGAAAGCCAAAAGTGGACTGGAAACATTGATGCCCTTTATTCTCGAGGGGCAAAATGGCAATCTCCTCGATAAATATGAAAAACGTTTGAATGAAGAGATTGAAATCATAATATCTATGGGTTTTGCCGGATATTTTCTTATTGTGTCTGATTTTGTTAACTATGCAAAGAGCAAAAATATTCCTGTAGGTCCGGGAAGGGGATCGGCTGCTGGGAGCCTTGTTGCTTATGCCCTGGGGATTACCGGTATCGATCCGATACGCTACGGACTTTTTTTTGAGAGATTCCTTAATCCAAGTAGATTGAGCATGCCGGATATAGACATAGATTTTTGTGTGGAGGGGCGGGATGACATAATCAGATACGTAGCTGAAAAGTATGGTAGTGACCGGGTCGCCCAGATCATTACATTTGGTAAGATGCAGGCAAAAGCAGTCATCAGAGATGTGGGTAGAGCGCTCAATATGACCTATGGTGAGGTGGACAGGATTGCCAAAATGGTCCCCAATGTCCTCAATATCAGTCTTGACGATGCCATTAATATGGAGCCACGTCTCAGAGAAGAAGAGAAAAAGAATGATAAAGTGAGGAAGCTGTTATTACTTTCCCGGTCGCTTGAAGGTCTGAACAGGCATTCATCCACCCATGCAGCCGGTGTGGTTATTTCAGATAAGCCACTGGTAGAACGTGTACCCCTTTGCAAGAGCCCTAAAGATGAAATAGTTACACAGTTTTCCATGAATGATCTCCAGGCGGTTGGCCTGACAAAATTTGATTTTTTAGGTTTAAAGACACTTACGGTTATTAAAGATACCCTCTGTTTTGTTAAACAAAATAGAGGTGAGGAAATTGATATTAATACCACTCCGCTTAATGACAGTCTGACCTATAAATTGCTTGTGAAAGGGGAGACAGACGGAGTTTTCCAGTTGGAAAGCGCCGGCATGAAGGAAATCCTTGTAGGCGTGAAACCAGACTGTATTGAGGATATTATAGCCCTGATTGCACTTTACAGGCCAGGTCCATTACAGAGCGGAATGGTTTCCGAATATATATCCAGAAAGCAGGGTAAGACAAAGATTGTTTATGAAGTTTCCCAGTTGGAAGAAATATTGAAGGAAACCTATGGCGTTATTCTTTACCAGGAACAGGTGATGCAGATAGCCAGCGTTCTCGGTAACTATACAATGGGTGAGGCGGATAACCTTCGAAAGGCTATGGGTAAAAAAGACGCGGCCGTTATGGAGAAGGAAGGGCCGAAGTTTCTGGCAGGCGCAAAGAAAAATAAGGTACCGGCAAACAAGGCGAAAAAAATATTTGAACAGATGGAAACCTTTGCCGGATATGGGTTTAATAAATCCCACAGCACTGCCTATGCCATGATCTCCTATCAGACAGCATATCTGAAGGCGCACTATCCTGTTGAGTTTATGGCGGCCCTCCTGACAAGCGAAAAGAATAACAGGGACAAGATCATAAAGGATATCAGCGTATGTAAAGATATGGGGATCAATGTTCTGCCTCCCGACATTAACGAATCCTTGAGGGACTTTAGTGTAACGGGTGATAGTGTAAGATTCGGCCTTGTTGGGGTGAAGAATGTAGGCGTGGGTGCCATTGATTCAATAATCTCTTCGAGAGAAAATGAAGGTAAATTTAGTTCATTTTATGATTTCATAAGCAGGGTGGACCTTCGGAAAATAAACAAGAGGGTGATTGAAAGCCTCATTAAGTGTGGTGCCTTTGATTCAATGGAATATAGAAGACGCCAATTGATGGAAAATTACGAAAGAATAATTGATGTAGCTGGGAGACGCCACAGGGAAAGCATGAGTGGTCAGTCCAGTCTTTTTGAACAATCTGATGCAGGCAATAAGTCAGGTGGTGTTCTTTCTAAAGAGATCGAAATGCCGGAAGTTGCAGAATGGAACAACAAAAAATTACTTTCCTTTGAAAAGGAAACCCTCGGATTTTATATTACAGGTCACCCACTTTCAAGATATGAAAATAGTTTGAACAAAGTTGCGAATACCGACTCGGAGGTCATAGCGGAGAAAAAGGATAGAGAAACAGTTACATTCGGGGGAATCGTTAGTGATATTCGCGAAGTTACCACGAAGAGAAAAGAGACAATGGCTTACGTTACGATTGAGGATATGAAGGGTTCTGTTACCGTCATCGTTTTTTCTGATTTGTACAGGAAAGCCTTTTCTATCCTTCATGGTGAAGAGCCTATTTTTGTAAAAGGTACAGTGGATGTAAATGAGGAAAGTGTCAAGGTTATAGCATCTGAAATAATCACCCTTGCAGATGCGCTGGAAAAGCCCTTTAGCTCGGTTCATTTTACGATTGACGCCATAAAATCGTCAGAGAAAGATATTGAGTCGATTAAAGAAGTGCTTCAAAGGCATAAAGGCAAGTGTGATGGATATATTCATTTAATGGTGAACGATAAAAGCGAAACGATCATATATCTCGGGGAAGATCTAAAGCTAAACATATCGGATGATATGAAGAGGGAAATGGACAACATCCTATGTCCGGGAGCGACGCAGTTTAAGTGACTAAAGTTTGAAGTGCCTAAAGTGA
>JAUVKS010000133.1 GCA_030596145.1 Pseudomonadota bacterium
ATTGCGCTATCGTATATGTTTTTCAAGACATCATCAGGAAGATCAGCCGGTGCAATCTCCAGCAATTTTTGATGCCTCCGCTGGATGGAACAATCACGTGAACCCAGATGAATAATATTTCCATGATTGTCCGCCAGTATCTGTATTTCAACATGCCTCGGCGCTTCGATACATTTTTCTATATAAACACTATCATTATTAAAGGCCGAGAGCGCCTCCGACCTTGCCAGGGGCAGTTGAACCGTAAGATCTGCTTCATTTTCAACCTTTCTGATTCCTCTTCCGCCACCACCTGATGACGCCTTCAGCATCAGTGGATATCCAGATTCTTTACCAAAGGCGAGCGCCTCTTTGATACCCTTGTCCCCGTGAGAGAGGTCATTCGTTCCCGGTATAAAGGGAATACCGGCCTTCTGCATGATCTCTCTGGCTATTACCTTATTACCTAAATCACGAATAACTCCCGGAGGAGGACCGATAAAGATAAGTCCTGCCTTCTCGCATTCCGCAGAAAAATCGGTGTTCTCGGCTAAAAATCCATACCCTGGATGAATAGCATCGGCGCCGCTTTTACGGGCTGCCCAGATTATCTTGTCGATATCAAGATAGTCCTTTCTCGGTCCATCGCCTATCATGATAGCGTCATCGGCGTACCTGATGAAATATGCCTCGTTGTCCGGTTTTTCATAAACAGCTATAGCATCGAGACCCAGCTCCTTGACAGTTCTGATAATTCTAAGAGCGATCTCACCCCGGTTCGCTATCAAAACCTTTTTTATCTTCTTTTTCGTTGCCATTATCTACCTTCCGTGAATATTTAAAAAAAAAGTGCGTTCAAACAGAAAACGCACCTTCCGTGCGGAACTATATATCATATTTAAAATTAACCTACTAATATCTAACAGTCATGTCAAGAATATTATTACAATGATTTATATAACTCCTTTTAGGCATCTTCCCACAATTATCTTGACTTTGAAAGGTATAATGAGCTAAACATCCGCTTGAATGTTAAACGCTTATGTGAAAGGAGTATCCATGGCAAAATACGACTCTAAAGCTCTAAGGAATGTTGCAATAGTAGGACATGGGGGGACGGGAAAAACATCTCTTTGTGAATCATTTCTTTTCGTCACCGGAAAATCGGACAGACTGGGACGTGTTGATGACGGAACGTCCTGCATGGATTTTGAACCGGAAGAACAAAAGAAGCATATATCGATAAGTGCAGCCGTAAATTTTATAGACTGGGATAAGAACAGGGTAAACATAGTAGATACTCCCGGTGATTCAAATTTCGTCCTCGATATCAAAAACTGCCTTCGGGTTGTTGACGGTGCCCTTATTCTGATAGACGCCGTTGGAGGAGTGGAATTCCAGACAGAAAAGGTATGGGAGTTCTCTGATGAGTTTAAGCTTCCCAGAATCATATATGTAAATAAAATGGACAGGGAGCATGCCGATTTCTGGAGCGCAGTTGATAGTGTAAAGAATACTCTGAAGAAGAAAGCTACACCCATTTACCTTCCCATAGGAGCCGAAGATTCATTTAAAGGGGTAGTAGACCTGATAAATATGAAGGCCCTGATTTTTGACGATGCGGAAGGGAAATTCAAGACGGAAGATGTTCCCGAAGATATGCTGGAGGACACCGACAGTTACAGGGAGACAATGGTTGAAGATATAGCTGAGTGTGATGATGAATTAATGAATAAATATTTAGAGGATGGGGAGCTAAGCCTTGATGACCTGAAAGCGGGTCTGAGAAAAGGTGTAATATCCGGCGACCTTATCCCTGTAATATGCGGGTCTGCCATAAAGAATATCGGCGTTAGGCCTCTTATCGATATGATCGTCGACTACCTCCCCTCACCCGTGGATCGCGGAGTGGTTGTGGGGGAAAAGCCGGGTGCGGAAGATATCGAAGAACGGTCACCGGAAGAAAGCACTCCGTTTTCAGGAATGGTTTTCAAGACGATCGCCGACCCATACGCCGGCAGACTCACTCTGTTCCGGGTATATTCAGGAACGGTGAATTCAGATTCCACCTTCTATAATCCCTTGCAAAAAGCAAGTGAAAAGTTCGGAAATATTTTCTTCCTGGAAGGAAAAAAACAAATCCCTGCCGGATCGCTGATACCCGGAGATATAGCCGCTGCAGCCAAATTGAAAGAAACGGTTACAGGAGATACCATATGCGATGAGAAGGCACCAATAGTATTCGAAAAGGTATCACCTCCGCTACCTATAATGTCCTTTGCAGTGCAACCGAAATCGAAGGGAGATGAAGAAAAAATAATGATCTCCATCAACAGGCTCCTTGAAGAAGACCCTGCCCTCGCTACCTATAGAGATGATCAAACCAAAGAGATTATTCTCTCGGGTATGGGACAGGTTCACATAGAGGTTACGATAGAAAAACTGAAGAGGAAATTTGGCGTAGAAGTCAATCTGACTACACCAAAGGTCCCGTATAGGGAAACTATCAGAAAGAAAACGCAGGTTCAGGGAAAATATAAAAAACAATCGGGTGGAAGAGGTCAGTATGGAGATACCTGGATTGAAATTGAACCTCTCCCCAAGGGTGAAGGTTTCGAATTTGCAAACAAGATAGTGGGTGGCGTTATTCCAAAACAGTATATACCCGCGGTTGAAAAAGGCATTGTGGAGGCAATGGAAGGGGGAATCTTGGCGGGCTATCCCGTAGTGGATGTAAAGGTTACCCTCTATGACGGTTCCTTCCACGCCGTTGATTCTTCCGAAATGGCATTCAAGATAGCGGGATCGATGGGATTTAAAAAAGGTGTGATGGACTGTCAACCGACTCTTCTGGAACCGATAGTAAATATAGAGATAGAGGTTTCTGATGAATATATGGGGGATGTGATAGGGGATTTGAACGGCAGACGCGGCAAGGTACTGGGCATGGATACCAAGGGTTCCAATCAGATAATCAAGGGACAGGTTCCCTTGGCGGAAATTCTGACATATGCACCGGATCTGAGATCGATGACCAGCGGAAGAGGAACCTTTACTTATCAGGTCTCTCATTATGAGGAGGTACCCGGTATGATTGCCGAAAAGATAGTGGCCGAATCCAAAAAGGAAGAATAGACTCTTTGACCACAACATCTACGTTTTTTGCGCAGATGTTGGTATCAGTTCAAACAGCAAGATTTAGTTAAAAGTGTAAAGTGAGCTAAAGTGCCTAAAGTTAAAAAATGCGCTTTCAGCGCAGCCTGTTTCAAATTTAACCACGCCGAAGGCGTGTACATTAACTTTAGCTCACTTTAGGCACTTCAAACTTTAGGCACTTTGGTGGGTGCGGCTTTGCCGCTTTAGGGAGCATATTGATTACTGCGGGAATTATAACGGTAAGCGACAAAGGCTCGCGCGGGGAACGGGAAGATATCAGCGGCAGGGAGATAAGGAAACTGCTGGAAGGTATCTCCGTAAAGGTTGTTGATTACGAGATAATACCTGACGAAAAAGATATCATCATCGACAAATTATTAGAATATGCCGACAGGAAAAATCTTGACCTTATCGTAACGACGGGGGGCACAGGAGTAAGTCCACGTGATGTAACTCCCGACGCAACCCTTGAGGTCATAGAGAAGGAGATTCAGGGGATGTCGGAGGCTATGCGAAGGGAAAGCGCAGCCGCAACGCCACATGCTATGATATCAAGAGCCGTCACCGGAGTAAGGAAAAACTCTCTCATCATCAATCTCCCAGGAAGCCCGAAGGGAGCAACGGAAAACTTGGTCGTTGTGCTACCCGCCCTGAGACACGCCATAGAAAAAATCAAGGGTGATGAGTCAGAATGCGGGGCCTGATAAAGTAGGGTCGGGCTTTACACCCAACCGCAAACGGTGGCATATCAAATGCCACCCTAATTAAAAGAAGAATTATATATTCAAAACTCTTTTTAACTCATCAAGCATATTGTCCCTATGTGTTCCTGGCCAGAAGACATTGCGACATTGTGGACACATTCTGAAATCCTCATAATTTTCAAAAACATAGTCGGGGACATATTCCTTAACCTCTTCCCTTGAAATCTCTTCCAGCTCTTTGTTGCACTTAAGGCAGATACTAAAAAGCTTTCCCCGATCCGGTTTCAGGGAAAGCTTTTGTTTAACTTCCTTTATCTGATTCTGGACATGGTCTTCAGAGATGATAAACATCCGGCCTGAAAAACTCCTGCCCGCCATATCCTTTTTTCTTGTAAGTACAACCCTTTCTTCTCTTTCGGCTTTTCTCAAAAAGTTCCTGTCAATATCCCCTCTATAGTAAATGGTATCATACCCGAGCATCCTCAACCATTTTGTCAATTTGCCAAGCGCTGGGTCTGCCAGAAACTTCATCGCTTCTTAGATACTCGTTTCCGATGGTTGGTCGGAAGGTTCAGCCTCTTCCACCACCAGTAAGCTTTTGCTATCACTGAGTTTTCTTTCCAACTCTCCGATCTTTCTATTTAACCTCCTTACCGTCTTTGTCAATCTAATCCTTTCCACCATATCCAGAAGTCCGGCAAGAATTATTCCCGCGAAAAATGACATAAAAATCAATAAATAGGCAGCTACCTTGGCATCTATAACTCCGTAATATTTAAGTGGGACAGGCACTGTATTTTTCAACGAAAACGTTACAACAAACAACACAAGCAACGAAATAATAACAGTGTAAATGAGCTTCATCCTTGACCTCCTATTTTTAATTTCTGGTAATTACTCAGGCACAAAGTTGAAAAATTAATTATTTCCCCCCATAATCTCTGGAAAGTTTTATTAATCAAATACCTCTGGTTATCATAAATTATGATATGTTTTAGAGACTTCCTATCTTAGTGGCTGAATAATTGCAATTTCTGAAAAAATGGCAATAGCACTTCCCTCGTTTTAACAACATCCTCAGGGATAACCCTTACTTCCCCCATAACCGTCATGAAGTTGGTGTCACCGCTCCATCTCGGAACAACGTGCACATGAACATGATCATCCACCCCTGCACCTGCAACCTTCCCCAGATTAATTCCTACATTAAAACCCTCAGGGTTCAACGCGTCCTTTAAGGCTTTAATGGAAATACTCAAGAGATCAAATAGTTCCCGTTTTTCGTCAGAAGTCAGATCCTCCAGATTACCAACATGCCTTATGGAAGCGATCATCAGATGTCCATTAATATAAGGATATCTATTCATTATAACAAAAGAATATTCTCCTTCATACAGGACAAATTCATCGTCTCTGATTGAATTCTTGCAAAAAATACATCCCTCAGGTTTTTCACTCTTTATGTATTCCATTCGCCATGGAGCATATATTTTTTTCATTATTTTTAAGGTTAATGAACTCGCAAAAAGTCAGGTTCAGCCGGCTTTGATTTCTATTATTTTCCCCCTTATCTTGTCGTTTATCTCAAGTATTCCGATTGTATTGCAAGTCGAAAATCTCCTGTCAATGGCCGAACCGGGATTAAAAAAAAGAATATTATCCTTTACCTCATTGACAGCACGGTGGGTATGACCATAAACCAGACAATCTATATCATCAAATTCTTTCCTCAACTTTTTCTCTATACCGATAGGCATACCCCAACCATGAATAAGACCTACTTTATATCCATTAAGATCAAGAACCAGCTTATGGGGAAGTAGTTTTCTAACCTCAGGCGGGTCCATGTTGCCATGGACAGCCTTTACATCTTTCCCCTCAAATGCATCGAGAACACTGATATC
>JAUVKS010000093.1 GCA_030596145.1 Pseudomonadota bacterium
TAATCAATGCCAAACCAAACAACTCTGTCTTCTATTACTCGCCAACCTTCCCCATCTTTTCAATCCTGGCAGCAATCTTCGAAAAAATATTGACGCTAAGCTGCAGAATCACCAGACAGGCGAAGACCCCGCTAAACCCTATGACAAACACTTGAAACGCTTTTCCCCAATCGGCCACTATCTTTAAACCTCCCAACTGCATTAATATACTTATAATTGTGGAAACAATTGTACGGTTGCTTTATAAAGTTTCGCCGTTTATCACTCCCTCTATTTTTAGCTTATTAATCTCCTCATGCGAATATTCAAGGATTTCTCTCAAAACTTCTTCTGAATGTTGCCCCAGAAGCGGAGCAGGGGCATAAACTTCTCCTGGTGTTTCAGACAGATGAATCGGCGAACCGGCGATCTTCATTTTACCCACCAGGGGTTGGTCAATTTCTACCAGCATATTTCGATGAGTGATATGCGGATCTTCACAAATATCTTTCATATCGTTGATTGGTGAATATGGCAGGCCTGCATTCTCAAAAATGTCAGTCCACTCTTTAGTCGTCTTTTTTTCTAACTCGACCGCAAGGACAGGAATGAGCTCTTCTTTATTTTTGGTTCTAAGAGGATTGGTCTCAAATCTGGAATCATGGACCAAATCTTCCCTTTTAATTGCCTTACAAAACGTGACCCACAAGCTATCATTCCCGATAGGTGTTATAATCCAGGAATCCCTGGTTCTAAATCCCTGGAAGGGTGTTATAGAAGGGTGCGCACTTCCTAATGGTCCAGGAATTTCCCCGCTAATGGTATACCGAGCAACGGCATTTTCCAACACGGCAAACAAGCCATCCACCATGGCGCCATCGTGATGTTGTCCCCTGCCTGTTTTCTCACGATGGAACAATGCGGCAAGAATTCCAATGACAGCCTGATGACCGGCGAAGATATCCCCGACAGAGGAACCCACTCTGCACGGAGGTCCTCCTTCCGGCCCCGTGATACTCATAATGCCACTGTAGCCCTGGGCCACCATATCATAAGCCGGACGCGTGTCATATCCGGGGAGAGTATCATGACCGAAACCACATATAGAGGCATAAATCATCCTTGGATTTATTTTTTGGATCTCTTCCCAACTAAAACCCAATTTTCTCATCGTCGTTGGTCTAAAATTTTCCACAATAACATCAGAAGCCGCAATTAGTTCACGAAGTATTTTTTTTCCTTTCTCATGTTTTAAATTTAAGACCATACTTTTTTTGTTACGGTTAAGACTTATAAAATAACCACTCCGATTTTTATCGTGCTCGCCGATAAAAGGTCCGAATTCCCTCGAATCATCTCCATGCGGAGGCTCAATATGAATGACCTCGGCCCCGAGATCTGCCAAAAACATAGTACATGTCGGTGCCGCCAAGACATGACTTAGATCAACAACCCTTATATCTTCTAAAGTCCTACTCATAATAATTTCCTCCTGTTTTCTAAAAGATGTCCCGCACTGTTTAGTGCGGGACATCTTTACTGACCTCAAACCAAACTAAACTTTCTGCACCCCAAAAACTTCATCCAGATGTTCCTTATCAGGAACCTGTTTTTGTGTCATTTTGCTAATTATAAAATAGACTACCAGAGCCAGAATAAATGAGGGTATGATTTCATGGACAACCTTCAGTTCCGGGAAATTAAACCTGAAACCAAACCTCCAAACGACACAGCTTACCATACCGACCAGCATTGACCAGAAAGCTCCATGGCCTGTACCCCAGCGCAGATATAGCCCGCCAAAAATCGAGGGGAAGAAGCTGGACGCAAAAACCGCTCCCGCAAAGGCTGTTAATTCTACTATTCCAGCAGGGGGGTAAATGGTTACAATGAACACTATGATGCAGTAAAGAAAAATGGTCCATTTAGTTCTGCTAACCTGTCGATCTGGAGTCATAGGTTTATATACGTTCCACATATCACCAATAACAGCAGTCCCAACTATCATCATAACTGAAGCAAGGGAAGACATGCCGGCGGCAAACAATCCGGCTAAACAAATACCGCTGACCCATGGATTACCGAATTTTGCCAGCATAAACCCAATCACCTGATCAGTATGCTTGACCAAAAATGCCGCTTCCTTCTCAGTGGCCATTCCGTGAACAAGGGCGCCTAACCCCATTACGCATATGAGAGATATTCCCAGGAAAATAGGCGTTGCAATCATCGCGAACTTCATACTTTTCGCATTGTCTACTGAATAGAATCGGATTAAACAACGCGGTTCAGCGATTTGCTTCATACCTACGGCCAGACCTATTCCCAAAATATACATGAATGATACAAGGGAACAAAAGGTTACAAGGCCGTTTTCCATGGGTACCCCTTTCTTAGTCACGTGAGTAACATACGAAACGTTTTGCATTAACTCTCCCCAGCCACCAACATACATTGCCGGGAGCATTACCATGATAATTGCTACAAAGAACATCATCAAACCCTGAACCGCATCGGTCCATAATACGCTGTACATTCCACCCCACACGGTGTAGGCGCATGTTATAAAAATGATCAGGAAAGCACCCCAAGCATAGGGCACGTGAAGAACAGAATTTAACAAGTGGGCACAACCTTTCGTAATTCCAACCATATACCATATCGTAGCAAATATAATTACAAAGGCAGCAAGTGTCCTTATTATCTTGGATAATGAACTTTTATAGCGATAGTCAAAGTAATCAGGAATAGTTACTGAGTCTAAATTAGCAGTCTGTTTTCTCATTCTCGGACCTAACAAAAGCCAGGAAACCATGCAAAACACTGTCCAAAAAACCCCAACCCACGCCCAGCAAAGTCCAGCTCCAAAGGCCTTTCCTGCTTGCCCGATGTAAGTATTCGTGCTGATAAACGTCGAATAAAAAGCAAGGGCAATTACCCACCCCGGTATTTCCCTTTTGGCGATGTAGAATTCACTCACACCTTCGGCGGCCTTCTGTTTAAACCAATAGCCTATATACAAACACATCGCCACATAGACAAAAATAAACGTTAATATTACCCAATTCTGAGCAAGATATTCCATATTGTTTTCCTCCTCTCGTTTGGATTTTTTATGGGTCTATACTTCGTTTCCGTTACTTGTCACCGATATCTACTTTCATTTTTAAAACAATGACGGTATTGATAATCACCAGAATGGCAATTCCCCAATAGGCTGCTCCAGTCAAAAAGTCCATAACATCACCTCCTTTCCGTTAAATTCTAAATGGCAGTAAAGGGTGTTTTCTTACCCAGTGCCGTAAACTCAGAGATTTCTACTTACCCTCTTTATGCTCATGCTTCTGATACCTGCATATTAAGACTAACTTGTTGTGCAACAGGGTTCGTAATTAATTACTTGATGTATTGTATACTACCATGTTATAATGTTGTATGTCAAGTTAAATGTCATATTACTTGACAAGTTTCAATAGTCATAGTATAATTCTTTGCGATTATGAAGTTTTCGCACGATCCAAAATTAAAACGAGTACCCGGACTGTCCGAACAAGTGACCGATTTTCTGGTTTCGGAAATTGAAATGGGCTCCTACAAATCAGGAGAAGTGCTGCCATCCGAAGCCAAACTATCTGCTCGATTTGAAGTGAGCCGCACTGTCATCAGGGAAGCCTTGGCCCGCCTGAAGTATGACGGCCTTATTGAATCCAGACAGGGCAGCAAGTGCAGAGTGGTTGAATCCACTGCCAAGCGTGTCTTCCGCTTGGACAAGTTGGAGGATAGAGATTCAAACGAGATTGGCTATCTCTATGAGTTTCGCGCTATTTTGGAGAGCGAATCGGCTTTTTTAGCCGCCAAGCGGCGAAGCAAGAAGGACATTGCAAGGTTGGATCGTTGTGTTGAGGCCTTAAATCAAGCCACGCAGAAGGGCATCGACGGCACAACCGAAAATGTCAATTTCCACATGGCCGTCGTTGATGCCAGCGGTAACCCCTTCCTCAGTGACTTCATGCACTTCTTGAGTGGCAAAATTTGGGCCCTTGTTCAAGCGGATCGAGACCACTCCAAACAAAAAGGCCTACCGCCTGAGGTGCAGCAAGAACACGTGGCCATTTTCGAAGCCATTTCGACGGGAAATCAGAATAAAGCACGGGAGGCAGTCCTGACCCACTTAAAGAACGCAGCCGAGCGGCGTGGCATTAACATACTTAATTTTGATAGATTCTTCTGCTGATCAACAACCGTCAGAGACTGAAAAAAGGGGGGCATGTTATTATTACAGGTTACAGCGCATGTCACCTGACTGCAAACGACTTAACCAGTATGGGAATCCAAATCCTCAGTAAAAGCATCCCTGAAAATATCTTCAAAGATTACTTCAACTTCTACCTGCGACAGCTATACCTTGGAAAGAAGCAGTAACGCAGGGCTTTAGCCCTGCCGTAATACTGCAGCCTTGAAGGGCTACGCTACTTCACCCTTTACCTTTTACCTTTTACCTTTTACCTTTCAGGTGTGATATCATGGCGGGGAATTTTTTTCCAAAAAACTTTTCAAAACTAAGACTCACTTCAATGAGCTGGTCAAGATCAACTCCTGTTTTTATCCCCATATCCTCAAGCATATAAACCGTATCTTCCGTGGCAATATTCCCCTTTGCTCCGGGAATGAAGGGACAGCCGCCCAAACCCCCCAGAGAGGTATCAAAGGCTGTGATCCCCTCCTGCAAGGCCGCCCAGACATTGGCAAGACCCATACCGCGTGTATTATGTAGGTGAAGGGATATCGTTTCATCTCCCGTTAGCTCCTTTACCAAGCTCAACACCTCTTTCACCTGCCCGGGATTTGCCATGCCGGAAGTATCGGCCAGACAAATCTCATCCGGTCCTTCCGCCATGAGATCACCAACCAATCCTGTTACTCTTTCTGCTGGAACCTCCCCCTCATAGGCACAACCAAAAGCATTCATCACCCCGGCCCTTACCTCCATACCGGCAAACCGTCCTTTCTTAAGCAACTTCAGAACATCTTTTGTGGCTTCAGCAATTGATTTATTACTGTTCTTCATACTGTGAGTTTCGCTTGCCGAGACAAATATCCCCACATGCGGCACATCACAACGGACGGCCTGATCCAGGCCCCTTTCACTCAAGATCAACGCCGAGTAAACAACCCCTTCCTTCCGTTCAATCCGCTCCCAGAGTTCTTCGGCATCGGCCATCTGCGGGACCAGACGTGGATTCACAAAGGATGACACCTCAATGCGCTTCAGTCCACATACAGCAAGCCCGTCGATAATCTCTACCTTTTCGGCCGTAGGAACGATAATCTTCTCATTCTGAATCCCATCCCTCATGACCACTTCATGAAGCTCAACCTTCGGGGGTAAATCCTTTCTCATTTAGTCTCCATCAAAAAAAATGCCGAACCAGCTGCGAAGGCCGATCCGGCATCAAACTTTGAAGCGCAAAAGTTGTTATTCAAGAACTACCAGTATATCATTGGCAGCCACTTTATCTTCCTCATCGACCTTGATCTCAGCAACTTTTCCATCAGCCGGGGCAACAATCGGATTTTCCATCTTCATTGCCTCAAGGATAATAAGTTCCTCATCGACTTTCACTTCATCACCAACTTCCACTAAAATTTCAATAATAGTACCAGGCATGGGAGCCATTACATCTACAGCCATTTATCTATCCTCCTCTATAAATTTACTTTATAGCTTAAATTCGTGTGCTTTCGGCGTCACGACCTTCTCAAAACCTTGAAAGGCAGGGGGAGAAAAACTCTCCCCCTGTTGAACCCTTCAAACTTTTACTTCCATAGAGCCGGTCCCCAAACCTCGGGTAAAACCGCCTTCTCTCCCCAGCCTGAGGGAATCACCTGATCGGGTGTTTCACCGTATTTTTCCTTTCTGGCAGGGCGACCGGGACGGGCAAACTTCATATGCCCCTCTTTCAGGGTACGGCCGTTGATAACCGCTTCGGAGCGGAGTCTGCGTCCAATTGTCTTTTCCATCTTCCTCCCAAGCCACAGGACACGGTCCACATCCAGGCCGTGCTCAATACCCATCTCGTCAATCTGGATGAGCAGGTCTTCCAAGCATACGAGACCGACGTAGCGGGGATCTTCGTAGTAATATTCACCCGTTCCTCTAATGGGCACATCATCGAGGAAATTGGCAGGCTGTCCACCCAGACCGCCGAAAGTTGCCTCGAATCGGGTAAAACCGGCATGCAAAGCCGCCAGAACCGACGAAGAAGCGATTCGCTTCGTCTCATGCAGATGGAGCAGGTGTGCTTCGGGATCCGGCATCTCATCCATAATCATGGAGCAGTAACGGTAAACGTCCGCTGCATTCGCGGAACCGTCATGATCGGCATGTTCGATATCATTGGCGCCGATCTCGAACCAGCGTTTTGTAAATTCCACTGCATCCTCCAGGACAGTTGCGCCGCCAATGGGACTGCCCCAAATGGTACTCACAGTACCGACCATCCTGATGCCTGCATCCGTCGCTTTCTTGATGCAGCGTTCCGCCTCCGCCCAGTAATCGGGAAGAGTGGTGCCTGAATTGGCAAAGTGATGCTCCTCTTCCGTGGAAACCATCATGAGAATACGGTCGGGGCCGTAACCCTCTTTCTTCATCTCAATGGCAGTGTCCACAGCAGGCTCACGAATGGTAACACCCGTAAATACGATGTCGTCGGGATTGATACCTTTCCTGGCGCAACGTTTCTTGAACCTTTCGCCCTGTTTGAAATACTTAAAAATCTCGTGCGCATCCTTGAACATGGGCATACCGGCGGGATTGCCGAGATTGGCAAGCTCAATCTCTTTACACCCTGCCAGAGCCATCTCTTCCGCGTAGAAAATCTTCGCTTCCGTTGAAATATACTTCTCCTCATGCTGAAAACCGTCGCGAACGGTGATGTCACCAATCGTTACCTTCTTCGGCATTCTGGGAAAAATTTTCCAATAATCATATTCTGTTGCCATACTTATACTACCTCCTGTTATTTTCTACTCTATATAATTCAAAGGCCTTGATCATTTGCCTTTAAACACTGGTTTCCTCTTCTCCGCGAAGGCTGCGAGGGCCTCAAGGCGGTCTTCCGTGGGAATTGTAACTTCATATGCTTTCGATTCCAGAGGAAGCGCCACACCGAGGCTTGCCTCTGAGCCATAATTGATGGCA
>JAUVKS010000120.1 GCA_030596145.1 Pseudomonadota bacterium
ATCTCGCTGTCATTTTCCTCCAGTAACCAGGTTACTTCGAAACCTCTGAGGGCGTATCCAATTGCCCGGGCAGTAAGCATTATATTTGAAATGTAAAAAATCCCCTCCTTTACACCTTTTTCAAGAATTGAGTGAAGAATATTCACCTCTCTCGAAAAAAGTCGGTTGCGGATATCGCCTGTTTTTGGAAGCAATTTATCTATTCCTTCGCGTCCAAGGTTCAAGATATTAATGGCCTCTTTTGTATAGCGAAACTTTGCATGCAAAAATACTTTAAGTTTGTCTACTGGAGATGATGTTTGCTCAACGGCAGCCAATGTCTTCTCAGTGACATCATTAACTTCGCGATTGAGTACCTCCAGATAAACTTGATCCTTGCTGCCAAAATAGTTGTAGATGGTCGCCTTGGCCACTCTTGCCATTTGTGCTATCTCGTGTAGGCTTGTTTTCTGGATACCATACCGACCAAACATATTTCTGGCAGTGTCAAGTATTGATTCTAACTTTTCCTGTTTCATCTGGCCCTCCTCCAGATAGATATTTTGTATTTTTAGACGATTTCAGTTTTTCAGTCTAAAAATAACATAAAAAAATAGAATGTCAAGGGGGAAAATGGGGATGCGATGTAGATCTATAATTTATCAACTATATCTTTTAGCTTGCTTGCAATTGCTTGGGGCTCACCGCCGCTGAACATGTGTGGTTTCCCAATATGTACGGAGACCTCTCCCCGTTTTGGAAATGATGCGCCCGGTGGCAGGATTTCGAAAGTATCTCTCAGACGAATAGGAACAACAGGCACCCTGATACCAAGGGCGAGATGACCTATCCCATCCTTGAAGGGTATTATCTCACCTGTCTCTGTCCTGTGCCCTTCAGGAAATATCAAAGGACAATAGTTTTTCTCAATCAGTTCTCCCGTATAGGCAAAGCTTCGGCGAAATGAGTCAGGGGAAAAGGGGTATACGTGGGAAAATGTCACCAGGGCCATGTATCCCACAAAATGGAGCAGACGCAGGAAAGAATGGTTTCCACTCGGCAGGAAGTATTCTCTGAAAAAATTCACCCTCACTGCAGGAGAAAGACGGCAACGGAAACGATAGGGAAGGGTCTTTAGAAGCAAAGGTGTATCAATGTGGCTGCTGTGATTGGCGATGAATATCACAGGAGGGTTTACCCCGCGGAGGTTTTCGAGTCCCTTCACTTTATGCCGGCAAAAAATATTTAGAATGGGAAAGAGGATAATATGCAGGACGGCAAAACGGATGGGAGCAAAAAGAAAGGAATTGCTGAAGCGGGGCATTGGGATATTTCTTTCTCTGATTTCTTTTCCGGTAAGTAAGTCTGTTAGATCTTTTATTGAAGTCTCCTCATTCAGAAAGGAGTCCTGGATTGAAACCTGGTAGTTACTTTCCAGATTCAGGGCAAGTTCCAGGCGGTCTAGAGAGGAAAGACCCAGATCACGACCTAACTTTAGGGAAGAGTCGAGAGCACCAGCATCTATATTAACCAATCTTGAAATGATGTCGGTAAGACCGTTTCTGAGCGGAGCTTGAGTTTCAGTTTTCAGGGATGCTATTCTTTCAGCCACCTCTCTTTTTTTAACCTTAAGCGATGATGTGCGGGGGAAGTCGCGCTCAGGCCAGATGTAGATATGCTTTATTCTCTGCGGTGGGGGAAGGATAGCGTTTGCCTTTCGTATAATATCATCTTCCGAATCGATACCCGGTTTAACGAGAAGTACTGCCATTATCTCCTCTCGGCCACCTTTCTCTATACCGATGACAGCACTGTCTTTTACCCCGGCTTGTGAGTTGAGTGCATTTTCTATCTCTTCAGGATAGACATTGACTCCATCTGAGGTAACAATCACATCTTTTTTCCTTCCCAGGAAGTAGAGATTTCCTTCTGGATCAATGTTGCCGATATCCCCGGTACGAAGCCATCCATCTTGAAACGATGATACTGTACTGTCCTGATCTTCGAAATAGCCCTCGCTTACATTTGCCCCCCTCACCAGTATCTCTCCGTCATCGGCAATCCTGATCTGCTGGTCACCTATGACCTTCCCAACAGAACCTTGCTTATCCCTGAGCGGGTTGTAGATAGTTACCATGGGCGATGTTTCCGTCAGGCCATACCCCTGGTACATAGCGAAGGATAGTCGCCTGTAAAATTCATATATTTCAGGGTCGAGCTTTGCACCTCCAATCACCATAGCCAGAAATCTTAAACCCATCCTGCGATGAAGTCCTGAAAAATAGAGAAACCGTAAAATAAAGTGCCAGCCTGCCACCCGTTCGTATTTCTTCCAGAAAGTTTTTTCTTCACCACGACGGTTAATGTGGTTGATTATGTGTAACCTCAGTATTTCCAATATTCTCGGTACGCACACGGCGACTATAATCTTTTCCTTTTTGATTGTTTCCAGTAGGAAGGAAGAAGAGAGATTTTGTGGAAATATGACTGACCCATTTAACATCAGCGGGACAAATATCTCCGCCATCTGTCCGTAAAGGTGACTGAGAGGAAGAAGCGCCAGGAAATTTATATTCTTGAGTATCCGTGTGACAAGTCGCAGGCTTGAGATAACCTCTAAAATTGGAGGGAAAAGGGAGGTAATGTTACCGTGTCGTATCATTACACCTTTCGGCTCGGCCGTGGTGCCGGAGGTAAATACAATCTCCGCCAGATCAGATTCGTATACCGGAGGATGTTCGGACGGCTTGGCCGGATAATCACCAAGTCTTTCCTCCAGGGTTTCCAGATCGAGGAAAGAAAAATTACCCCCAAATTTTCTGTTATTGTTAGAAGAAACAACGAGCTCAGCTTGAACTTTTTCGGCGATACGAGATGCCGCATCATGTGTAATCGTGCCGTCCAGCGGCACCAGCACGACGCCTCTATTTATAGTACCGAGGAAGGCGACCAGGAGGGGGAGGGTATTGTCTCCCCAGATAACAACCCTGTCTCCCTTACTTATACCATGGTCTTCCAGCAGCGAAGAGAATCTCATCGAAAGATCAAATACCTTTCGATAACTCCATCTTGTCGTGCAGTAGTCACTCCTGAAGGCAAAGTAAGGCCTTGTTCCCCCTTTTCCCATCGAGCGTATTAGATCGACCAGTTTGGAATGCTTGGGAAAGCTAACAACGTTATCAGGCATAAGCTGCACCTCATCGCGCAGAATCACACTGCTTCTGAGAGAACATCTTCTCCTTGTTCCATAAAGTCTGACTCCCACACCGGGTCCAACAGGGCGGCAACTTTCTCATCATAGTCGATCAGTTGTTCATGATAACGATCACTTTTCAGTGCTTCCTCAGCAAAAACATCAAGTGATTGCACGTTATTTTCCTTGAGAATTTTACAAATTTCCTGATGATGGTCTCTCATCGGACACGGCATTAAACGATTCTTCACCCTGCCCCTCGGTTGCATATAGCCGTAGTTTTTTTGCCAGTTTCTTATGTCTTTAAAGAATTTAGTTTCACGGACCGTGTCCAAATTTCCACCGTTCTTATAAATATCATAAATGTTTGCCGTATAATATGGAATAAAGGCACATGGTGCAACATTACCATTCCCTTCAATGTAGGCGAATCCTCCCTTTCTTCCTGCCGCAATACAGCCATTGCTCAAATAGCCGTTGTTCCAGAAATCGCAATGTGCGAAACCCTTTTCTTTCAGTATGTATTTTGATCTCTTATACAGATACAAACGCTGCTCCGGGGTAACCATGGTATCAAAATCAATCTCCCTGCCAATGGGCATGTACTGGAATGACCAGCCAAAAAGGGCCTTCTGTTCTTTAAAATAAAAATCGATAAATTCATCCGATATAAGTAGTTCAGCATTTTGCCTGGTTGGAGTAACTGATATGCCAAAAGGGTTGCCCGCTTCCCGAAGATTTGCAAATGCCTGTAATATCCTGTCATGAACCCCTTCGCCTCTTCTTGCATCGGTCTCCTTTTTGAATCCCTCAACCGAGATTGCCGGTGCTACATTGCCCACTTCGGCTAATTTCCTTACATTTTCTTTATTGAGCAGAGTTCCGTTTGTATAAACCAGGAAATACTGATTTTTGTGCTTTGCAAAGATGTCGAATATCGTTTTACCGTTGTCACTCCACAGGAAAGGTTCCCCACCGGTTATTGTCGTAAAATAACTGCTCCACAATTCCTCCTTCTCGGTTAAAATCCTGTCGAATGTGTCCCAGTCAAGACTGGCGGCCGTTTCTTTGTCACTACCGGCATAACAACCCTTGCATCGCAAATTGCAACGCTGGGTCGGACTGATAAGAAGAAGCCTTGGATATTCCACTTTTTGCTTTTCATAAGCCTCATCCTTGGCCTTCGTACTCTTGAACAGGATGTTATCGACAAAATTCTTAAAAACTGTTTTTAATATATCTGGTGATAATAAGTTTTCGTCCATCCTTTCAGATGCTGTCATTAATAAATCTCGTACGAAATAATATTGTTCTTCCAACTCAGCAGGTATTTCGTAAGATTTTTCTGCTTTTTTGAGAACGTCTCTTTTTATCTTTTTATCTATTAAAGGTAACAATAAATGTCTAATGCGGGGGCTGGCAAACACCAAATTAGACAACTCCGCCAAACTTATCTTCCTAATACTTTTTGCAATCTTCATGACGTCACCTCTTCTAAAACTGAGTTACCTGTCGTCCGTACGAGAAACCACTTACTTACAGACAGCAAGCAGCGATTCAATGGCCATTCAATAATATCCTTCAACGGTGAAGAATGGGGTTCAGTGGCCTGTTTGGAGAATAGCCAGAACCTTAAATGGCAAACCTGCGATCTTTGGTAGATTCCAGGGCATAAGGAATGAGCATCATTCTCACATGCGGATTCAACTTTGAGATGGATAGATAGATTAAGCTTTTGGGGATTTGACGGCGTTTCTTCCCGCGAGCTCCGCCACTATAGGGCAGGGCTTGCGGGAAGCGAGCTGAAATAGAAATGTTCCTTACCGGGAAGCCATATACTATGGGTAGGGAGCTTCACATCTTTCTTGTCACAAGAGGTTTCCATGATCTGTACCTGATAACATTGGTTTCTGTGACCATCGAAGCCAGTCTGGGGGTTTATTTGATTTTCAAAGGGCCTTTGAATGTTTCTCCTTTAGGAAAACCAGTTATTATTTTTATTTTCAAAGGCTTCGTTGTCATTCAAAGGCCCTTTGTTCTTACTTTTATAACTACAATAATGATGCCAATTTATAACTTATCTTCAATTACTATTTTGCTTGACATTCTCCTAAAAAGTATCCAAACAAATTAAAGTGTTACAAAACAATTTCCTGATAGTATGTAATCATATTTAATAAAGGTAAGATAAACCTGCCGCGATTAAGGAGGATATCGTGCGATAATTGCACTGAGCAATCTTGGAATTATGAGGAATGCTTGTGAGGCTTTGCCTTGAAGGGCTGTGCGAGAATAGAACGCATGGTGCGAATTAAGCACAGTATTTCGTATGTTATCGTATCTTATTTAAAATGCTTTGCAAATCTGGAGATTATCTATTTTTTAGGTTGCTCAATAATGTGAACATCATGTTGAGGAAAAGGAATCGTGATTTTTGCATTTTTCAGTGCCTGGTGAGCAGCCAGATTGACCTCGTATTGGGTTTTAAAGTATTGTTTTGTGGGAACCCAATAACGCATACCAACATTGATTGCAGAATCGGCAAATTCTTGAATGCCTGTTTGTGGCGCAGGCTCCGAGGATATTTGGGGAAATTTCTTGAGTGTTTCATGAAGTACCTCAATCGCTTTTTGAGGATTGTCCTGGTAGGAAATATCAATAGTCGTTTCTACTACCTTATTTTCAAAAGAATTTTTCAGAACCTCACCGACAATATGTTTGTTGGGAATGGTAATTCTCTCACCATCTTCGGTCGACAAGGTTGTGTAAGAAAGAGTGATGTCTTCCACTACCCCACTGAATTCCTTAATTGTTATAGTGTTGCCTACCGTAAAGGGTCTTGTCATAATGATCATCATCCCGGCACCATAGTTTGATAAAGGACCTTGAAGAGCAAAGCTCGCACCGAAGGCTAACGCGCCAATAGCGGCGATAAAGGGCGCAATCGAGATACCGAACTTGCCCAGAGCAATAATCAAAACGAAAACAATAACAATGATCTTTACACCGCTTCCTAAAAATTTCGTTAGTACAACATCCATATTATTCTTTTCGCAAAGCCGCATTACTAATCTCGATGACCATCG